>NZ_JBFAAF010000067.1:0-40326 GCF_040639595.1 Micromonospora sp. NPDC023814 | reverse complement strand
ACCGCCCGGAAACCCCACACCGTGGAGCCCCCGACCCGGGGCATTTCGTTCACCGCACCCGCCGCTCTCGCGCCGGGCACTTTTACTACGTTACCTCGCCGTCTCCGCCGTGTCAAACCGTTTGTCCCGGTCTGTCGTGCTTCGTGCGGGTTGGCGCCGACGAACGTGCGCAGCGGCGAACCGCTACACCTGATCATCGGATTTCGGCAGACCGGCCGCTCTGCGGTTTCCCGCGAGCTCGCCCGGTTTCCTGCCGGCGTCAAACCTTACCCGGTCGGCTCCGCTCCACCAAATCCGCCTCGCGGCAGATCCGGCGGGCCCCGCCCGGCCCGTGCCGTCCGGGAGCTGACCCCCGACCGACCCGGCACCAGTGTGGTGTGGAACTCCAGGTCTTTCGCCCTGTTCGCCCCGTTCCGCGCTGGCAGAGAGAAAGTTACGCGTCTGCGGGTTTGAACGTCAAATCCGGGGGTGGCGTCCCCCGTCACACCATTCCCGCCCGGCTATCCAGCCTGGTCAGCGGCGGTGCGGCACGCTCGGCGACTCTTCCGGGAGGTCCTGCCGCGCACACAGCCCCCGAGCGCCCCGGATTTTCCGCGGGGTCGGGCGACGGTTCCGTCAGCGCGTCGACCGGTCGGTACGCCGCCCGGCCAGCCAGGCGCGGACGCCGAGCACGCCGACGGTGGTGCCGATGGCCAGGGACGCCGCGATCAGCAGGGCGTGGATCCAGAGGAAGCCCGTGGCGGGGAACTCGCCGACCGTGCCGGTGGACCAGGACCGCGGGTCCTTCCAGATGGCGACCGCGAACCTCGGCCAGATCACCCAGGTCCAGATCCCGACCCCGGTGAGGAAGAGCGCCCAGCCACGCGACAGCACCATGACTGCCGAGTATGCCAGCGCCGAGCGGGCTGGCCGGTGCGGCGGCGGGCCGGCCGAGGCCCAGGTCACGGCCCGTCGCGGCGGCCGGTTCCGCCGGGCGTCACACTGGGCGCCCGCGGTCCGGCTGCCGACGCTGACGGCCCGGACGTGGTGCCGTTCCTGGCCCGGGGCCGGGAGGCTCCGCGGAATCCGGGGGCGCGGCCGGTCACCTGCCGCCGAGTTGCCGGAAGGTGATCGAGTGGCGGAGGGCCGGCACCGGCGGGATGCTGTGCTGCCAGCTCGCCCGTGCCGCGCCGGCGAGCACGTACGCCGACCGCGGCGCCAGCTCCACCTCGTACACCCTGCGGTCGTCGCCGGTGCCCCGCTGGAAGCGCAACAGACAGGCGGCGCCCAGCGAGAGCCCGACCACGGTCGGCCCGAAAGCGGGGGCGTCGCGGTGCCAGCCGATGACCGAGCCCGGCGGGTACCGGGTGACCAGGGCCTGCGCGAGCGAGGTCGCCGGGACGCCGGCGAGCGCTGCGCACCGCGCCCGGGCCCCGTGCAGCTCCACCGGCAACGCCTCGGCCTCGGTGAGCTGGAACGAGCCGTAGTCGTAGTCGAAGCCGAAGTGGCGGACGGTCCGCCGGGCGATCTGCCCGTGCATGCGGATCTCCCGGAAGTCGAACGCGGCGAGCGCGGTGAGCAGTGACCGCTCCTCGTCGGGGTCGACCAGGTCCGGCTGGTACGTCAGACCCGCCGGTCGCTCGTGGACGCCACGCATCCGTCCCATCAGCCCGACGGTAACGGCAGAGCGAGGCCGGCGCGGGCGCATCCGGCGCACCCGTTCCGCCATTTCCACAATTGCGGAACCGGGCACCGAACGGGTGGTCGCGGAAACGGGAGGCCCACCTCGGGCCGGGGGCCTCCCCAGCTCCGTCAGAAGCAGGTGCCGATTCCGCCGATCGCGGGGTTCGCCCGGTCGTGGTAGTGGATCGTGCCGGTCGGGTCGGCCATGAAGCCGCCCCAGATGATGCAGCCACCCCTGACGTACGCCCTGGTCGGGCCGGCCGCCCACAGCCTGTTGCCGTCGTCGACCTGGGTGGGCAGGTACTGCGCGGCGAGGTAGACCTGGGTACGGGTCAGCGAGCCGGCGTACGCGGACTTGACGGTGACCGTGCAGCCGTACCCGACGACGGGGTTGTACATCAGGTAGACGGTGCCGAGCCGCAGGCCGGTCTGCGCGTGGTGGATCGGGTCCGTGTCCTGGACGGTGTAGCCGAGCCCGCAGAGCGCCTGCGGCGTCACCGGGTTGACGACGGCGGCCTGTGCGGTGGCGCCGGCCCCGGTGACGAGCCCGACCGCGACGGCGAGCACGAGCCCGATCCGACGAATGGTGCGGTACATCTGCGTCCCCCTCTTCTTCCTGCTACGAATGCGGGACCAGAATGGTCGGCGGCGGTCACGGAACGAATGTGGCGGGTGAACACTCCGCATTGCGCCTCGATGTGCGGTCGCACAATTCCGGCCGATGCCACCTGGGAAGAGGCAACGCCACTCATCGGCGGTCGACGACTATGACGAATTTCGCACGAGACATTTCTGTGAACCGAAAATTGCCGAATTGTTTCCCGGTCGCGCGGGTTGGGCAATGATTCCCCGACCGCGAACGACCGTCATCGGAGGTGGCCCGTGCAGCCGTCGACGTTCAACCCCTGGGCCTGGCGCGACCCGGCCGCCCTCGCCGGCGGGTACGCCGGGGCGAGCCCCGACGCCGCGCCGCCGGACGGGCCGGAGGGCGCCGGCGACGGACCCGACGCCCCGGGCCGTGGATCTTCGGCCGCAAGGTGCTGCTGCCGGTCGGCACGGTGACGCGGGTCGACCACCTGGACCGCACCGTGCACGTGGACCGCACCCGGGAGCAGGTCAAGGAGTCCCCGGCCTTCGACCCGGACGCCTACCAGGAAACCGACTACCGGGACCGGGTCGGCGACTACTACCGGAAGACCTACCGGCGGCGCTGACCCGGGGCCGGTCACGCGCGGCGTGACCGGTTACGGTAGGAGACATGGTCCGGCCGATCAGCTACGCGCCGGGGGTCGTCGACCCGGTCGACGGCCTCCCGCTCGGCGTCGTGACCACCTTCCCCACCAGCTCCGGCGACGGCCGCGAGCAGATGATCGACCTCCTTCGTGCCGGCGGACTGCGGTTCCGCGACGGCGGGCGATGGCGGTCGGCTCACTGAGCCGACCCCGACCGATCCCGGGACCCTCCCGGTCGGCGCGCGACCGCGCGCACCTCGTCCGTCACGCACGAAAGGCGTACCACCGTGTCTGTTCCACGAATGCTCACCGGGGACCGCCCCACCGGGCGGCTGCACCTCGGCCACTACGTCGGCAGCATCGCCAACCGGGTGCGGCTGCACCAGCGCTACGAGAGCTTCTTCATCATCGCCGACCTGCACATGCTCACCACGCGCAACACCCGCGAGGGCATCGATCGGGTCGCGGTGAACGCCCGGGAGATGGTCACCGACGTGCTGGCCGCCGGCGTCGACCCGGCGCAGGCGACCTTCTACCTCCAGTCGGCCATCCCCGAGGTCGGCGACCTGAACACCCTCTTCCAGAACCTGGTCACGGTGCCCCGGCTGGAGCGGGTGCCGTCGCTGAAGGACATGGCCCGCGACTCCGGCAAGGAGGAGATGCCGTACGGCCTGCTCGGCTACCCGGTCCTCCAGGCCGCCGACATCCTCTGCGTGAAGGGGCAGGTCGTCCCGGTGGGCAAGGACAACGCGGCGCACGTCGAGGTGACGCGGGAGATCGCCCGGCGCTTCAACCACCTCTACGGAGAGGTGTTCCCCGTGCCGGAGATGATCGCGTCCGAGACGCCGACCCTGGTCGGCACGGACGGCCGGGCGAAGATGAGCAAGAGCCTGGGCAACGCCATCTCGCTCTCCGACGACGCGGCGACCGTCCGCCGCACGGTGATGGGGATGTACACCGACCCGAACCGGGTCCGCGCCGACGTGCCCGGCACCGTCGAGGGGAACCCGGTCTTCGCGTACCACGACATCTTCAACCCCGACCGTGGGCAGGTCGACGACCTCAAGGAGCGGTACCGGGCCGGGCGGGTCGGCGACGTGGAGGTCAAGGAGAAGCTGGCCGTCGCGCTCAACCGGTTCCTGGACCCGATCCGCGAGCGCCGGGCGCGGTTCGAGGCCGACCCCGGGTTGGTCGACGAGCTGATCGTAGAGGGCACCGAACGGACCCGGCACGAGGTGCGGCAGACGGTCGTCGAGGCTCGCCGGGCGATGGGACTGACGAGCGCGTACACCCAGGTGCGGCGGCGGGCCGAGCGGCGCCGCAAGGCCCGGGCCACGCCGGCCTGAGCGGTCGTACGCGCGGCGTCCGGCCGGGACCGCCCGGTTCCGGGCCGGCTGCCGCATCGCCGAACTGCCGTGCATGGCCGGCCCCGAGCGGGGCAAGTGAAGCATCATGGGCGGTGTGCGAAACGAGGTGGTGATGCCGGTCGTCGACGGGCTCGACCAGCTCGTCGACCTGCTTCGGCGGGCGGACCCCGACGATGAGTTGTACGTCCGGTGGTCCCTGGGCCCCGGCGCGGATCTGGCCGGGGAGCGTGGGTCGGGGCAGTCCAGCAAGGACGCGCTGACCGGCATCGACCTGCCCGGCCTCTCCGCGAACCCGCTCGCGGTCGAGTCGTGGTGGGGCGACCGGCCGGTGCGCCTGTGGGTGGCCCGGCGGCTCTACGACTACCGCCACCTGCGCCGGCTGCGCGGCCCCGGCGTACGCCCGTGGGTGCTGGTCGGTGAGCAGTGCGGCCGGGGGCCGGACAACGAGCCGCTGGTGCACTGTCACCGGCCCGTCGCCTGGGTGTCGGAGCGGGCGCTGCGGGAGGCGGACCGGGCGGTCGAGGCGCAGGCGTCACCGGAGTGGGGGCCGCTGCACCGGGCGGACTGAGCTGCCCGCCCGGCGGCGCGAGGATCAGCCGTTCGGCGGCACGTCCACGAGCTGCCCGGCCGGTAGGCTGCGCGCATCTGTGCGCAGCCCCACCCAGGAGGAACTTCTTTGGGCCGCAGTCTCCCGGCAGGCGCCCTGGCGACCATCCTCGCCCTCGGCCTGCTGACCGCGCCGGCCACGCCGGCCGCCGCCGACACCGGCACCGCTCCCCGCGAGATCGCCGTCATCCCACCCGCGGACGCGACGGTTCCCGCCTACGAGGCCGTGTTCTTCGCCGGCCGCACCGGCTTCCTGCACCGGCACAACAACTCTCTCGACTACCTGTGGACGCGCTACGACACGGGCGCGACGGTCGTGGTCGAGGACCTGGCCGGCGTCCTGCCGTCGGCGCTGAAGTCGGCGGGTGGCGACAGCGTCTTCACCACCGCCCAGGTGCCCGCGAGGCCGGCGCCGGGCAAGGTCAGCGTGCTCGACCTCGCCGACCAGAGCTGGCAGCAGTGGGAGATCCCCACCGACCACATCCTCTGGGGCGTCTACGGGCAGCGGATGCTGCTGCGCAAGCCACCGCTCACCGGTGTGGAGCTGGAGCTGCGCGCCCCCGCCGCCGACGGCACCTGGACGACGACGCCGGTGACCGGCATCCCGGCCGACGCCAAGCCCAGCGGGCTGCCGCCGACCGGGGACGAGACCTCGGTGGTGGTCGGCTACCTGGCCGACGGTGGGCAGCGGATGGGGCTGCTCGACCTCGCCACCGCGACCGTGAAGCGGATCCCCAACGGCGTCCCCTCGACCTTCTGGCGCCTCTCGGGCGACACCGTGGGCTGGATGTCGAGCAGCGGCCAGTACCACCTCTACTCCCGCGCCGGCCTGACCAGCGGCACCGACACCTCGGCCCGGCTGGTGACCGTCCCACAGGACAGCCTCCTCCGGACCGTCGTCGTGGACGGCGGGCTGGTGATCAGCCGAAGCCAGAACAACGACACCGGTGAGTACTTCCCGGCGACCTACGTGCCGGTGCAGACCACCGCGCCCCGCCCCACGCTGCTGCCGAAGATCTCCTGGGATCTCCGGGCGCTCGTCCAGGGACCGGACGGCACGGCCCTGGTCGTGGGCGGCTCGGGCCCCTCGGACTGGGCGGTGCGGCGGATCACCGGGCGGCCCGGTGAGGTGCCGACCGTCACGCCGGTACTCCCCGTGCGCGACCCGGTGGGGAACGCCGGCGTCAGCTACCGGCGCGGCCTGGTCCGGCACGTGCAGTCCCAGGTGTCGCCGAAGACGGGCGCGACCGAGTACGTCGTCGCCAACCACCCGGTCTTCCCCGATCCCCGGTACACGTCCGGGGAGCGACCCATCCTGCGTTTGACCCCGGCGCCGTGCGCGACGGGCGTGACGTGCGTACGCCTCGTCGACGGGGCCGACCCCGGCGCCGCGTACCTGGTGTCCGGCACGACGGACACCGCCTACACGGTGGATGCCACGATCAGCCACAACCCGACGCCGCTGCCCACCAGCAACGGACGGATCGTTGACGCCTCAGGCTCGTATCTCCTGGTCAGCGACGGCGCGTCGAACAACCAACACGTCGTCGACGTCAGCCGGGACCAGGTGCTCCGGACCGAGCCGAAGACCGGGGCGGCGCTGTGGTTCAACACGTTGTGGACCGCGACGGCCACCGCCGGCCAGCTCACGGCGATCGACCTGGTGTCCGGAAAGAGCACGCGCACCGTCTCCACCGGTGCGAACTGCGTACCGACGGAGGTGCAGACCAGCGCCCGGTGGATCTACTGGGCCTGCGGTGCCACCGGTGCCGCTGGCGTCCACGACCTGCTGGACAACAAAAACCTGACCGTGCCGTCCGGGCCGGCGCTGCTCGGGGACGGCTTCCTCGTCCGGCACGAGACCGGCGCGCTGCGGATGACCGCCTTTCACGACGGCACCCTGCATGCCCCGGTGAAGCTCGCCGACCTGCCCGCCGGCACCCCCGTCGACGGCCGGGACACGACCTGGGCGGTCGACCGGCACGGCTCCGGTGTCGCGTACGCCGACGCCGACCGGGCGGTGCACGTGGTCGACTCGGGGGTGCCGGGCACCGCGCCCCAGTTCGGCAGCGTGTTGTCGCCGAGCTCGACGAACCCGCGTACCGCCACCTACCCCTGGCTGGCGGTCGTCGGGCTGAGTCGTCCGCTCTGGAGCTGGCAACTGGAAATCTCGCGAAAGTGGACGGGCGAGGTGATCCACCGCTCCGGCGGCAACACGGCCCGGACGTTCGTCTACCCACAGTGGGACGGCCGGCTGGCGTCGGGGCAGCCGGCGCTCAACGGGGCGTACACGTGGACCGTGACCGGCACGCCCACCGAATCCGCCGCGCCCGTCACTGTCGGTTCGGGCCAGCTCCTCGTCGGCTGCGGGACCTTCCCCTTCCGCGGCTACCACTGCTACGGCGGGCCGGGGCTGCTCGGTGTGAAGTCCACCGGCGACGGCCACTGGTACGGCACGAGCAACACCGCGCCCGCGCCCGGCCAACTCTTCAGCAACGGGTACAGCGAGAACTGGTGTCTCAGCTGCTCGGGGGCCGAGCGGACCTCGGCACTGGTGCCGTTCGGCGACTACAACGGCGACGTGTATCCGGACCTGCTCGTCCGGGACGGCAACGGCGGCATGAAGGCCTACCTGGGCAACGGCCACTGGGGCTTCGGTGGCGCGAACACCGTGAGCCTGGGCGGCGGCTGGATGATGTACAAGTCGATCCTGGCCCCCGGCGACGTCAACAGCGACGGCCACGACGACATCCTCGGCATCGACACCGACGGCAAGCTGTGGCTGTACACCACCACCGGCACGGGCGGGATCAACCCCCGCGTCCAGGTCGGCTCCGGCTGGGGCATCTACCCGCGCGTGATCGGCGCCGGCGACCTCAACGGCGACGGACACGGCGACCTGCTCGGCATCGACGCCAACGGCGTGATGTACCACTACCTCAGCAACGGCAACAAGGGCTGGAGCGCGCGCGTCAAGGTCTACGCCGGCTGGAACATCTACAACAGCGTCGTGGCCATCGGCGACCTGGACGAGGACGGCCGCAACGACCTTGTCGCCCGCGACGCGGGCGGCCTCCTCTGGCGTTACTCCGGGCTCGGCAACGGCTCCTTCGCCGCCCGGGTCCAGGCCGGCAGCGGCTGGAACATGTTCAAGATCATTATCTGAGCGTGCCCCACCACGGACCGCCCCCGGACGCCCACGGCGACCGGGGGCGGCCCCGTCTCCGGGCGGAACCAGGTGCAACCCACCGGTCCGCTCGCGCGTGTGCCTGTGACGGCTGACGCCAGCCGCAGCCACGGGGGATGAGAGGCGACGTGATGCCATGCCGGTCAAGCCGATGGTCGTGACGCCAAAAGACGCCCGTGCCACCGACTTCGACGAGTTCTACCGGGCCAGGTTCCAGTCGCTCACCCTCCAGCTGTACGCGTACGCCGGGGACCTCGCCGAGGCGCAGGATCTCGTGCAGGAAGCCTTCTGCCGGGCGTACGTCCGCTGGCAGAAGATCCGGGACTACGACGACCCGGCCCAGTGGGTGCGCCAGGTGGCGTGGAACCTGGCCACGAGCCGCTTCCGGCGCCGCCGGACGGCGGCCAACTTCCTCCGCCGGCAGCGCCTGGCGGTCGTCGACGGCCCCGACCCCGACCGGGTCGCCCTGGTCAAGGCCCTCTCCACGCTGCCGCCCAAGCACCGTCGAGCCGTCGTGCTGCACCACATGGCCCAGCTCTCCGTCGCCGAGATCGCGGCCCAGGAGGGCGTCGCCGAGGGAACCGTCAAGTCCTGGCTGAGCCGCGGGCGTGCCGCGCTGGCCGGCCAACTCAGAGGAGACGTGTCATGAGCGAGCACGACGACGTCCAGTTGATCGACGACGCCTTCGACCAGTTGACCGCCGACCTCGGACCCACGGTCCGTCCCCCCGGCGGCGTACGCGAGACGGTCGCCCGACGGCGCAGGACGCGGGTCACGACGGCGACCGTCGCCGCCGGTCTGGTGGCCGTGCTGCCGGTGGCGGCGTTCATGGGCACAGGCCGCGGCCAGCCCGGCCCGGACCCGGCCACGGTCGGGGCCAGCACTGACACCACCGGCATGCCGAGCGCCCCGAGCGCGAGCGCCACGCCGTCACCGAGCGCGTCGCCGTCGAGGCCGGTCCCGGCACGCGGCGGTGGCCCCGTCACGCTGGCGGAGCTGACCGCCGCACCCGTCGCCGTACCCGGCTGGCCCTGGACCGGTCCGTCCGGCGCGACCTGCGCCGACGGCCTCGTCCGGCTGGCGTCGTCGGCCAAGGTCAGCGGCGCCAGGGTGGGCGTCGTGGAACTGCGCCAGGCCGACCTCGACGGGGACGCCGAGCTGGAGACCGCCGCCCTGCTGCGGTGCGGGCACGGCGCGGAGCAGGTGGTGGCGTTCGACCGGGACGCCGCCGGCCGCGTCGCCACCCTCGGCCAGGTCGTCGCGACCACCGCCGAGATGCCGGCCATCGTCGACATCGGGCCCCGCCCGCGCGGCGGCCTCACGGCCACCGTCGCCGACTCCCGCGCCGCCGTCGACCAGCAGCGCCAGGAGCGGCAGTACGCCTGGAACGGCGACGGTTACGGGCAGGTGGGCGGCGACACCAGCTTCCCGGTGAAACAGCGCCCGGTCGACCTGGGCCTGACCGTGGCCACGCCCGTCGCCGGGCCTGTCTCGGAGCCGTGCGAGGGAGCGACGCGCCACGTCTCCGTGACGTTCACCGTCACGAACCACAGCAGGCAGGTCTCCGACCGGTTCCACCTGGAGTGGCGGGGCGGCGCGTTCCTGCCGAACGGCTCGTACGACGGCCCCTACTGGCTGGACACCCCCGGCCATCCCGCGCAGGACGGTGGGCACCGGGGACTCAAGCCGGGCGAGAGCGTCGACCTGACCTTCGAGTTCGACATCGACGCCTGCGTGACCGACTGGGGCTTCACCACGGACATCCGCACCGACCGGCCGGATCCCGACACGGGCAACAACCATGTGCTGTGGTGGCTGCGGACCGGGTGACCGGTCTGGTGGCGACGGACGGTTGTCGTTAGGTTGCAGCTTCGAGCATCCTTACTGCCTTCGATCGGGGAAGTCGGCGCCGTGTCGCACATCGAAAAGATCACCGGGGAGCTTCGTGCCTTGACGGCCGGCGTCGACAGGGCCCAGGGGCTGGCGGCCACCGCCGACAAGCAGGCCCAGGAGGTGGCCCTGCGGGCCGCCGGCGCCGGCTTCGCCGCCGTGGCGGCGGGCCTGGCCCGCGTGCGGGACGCCATCGCGGGAATCCGGGGTGGCCTGGGCGGCCTCGCCACCACGCTCGGCGAGGCCGCGAAGGCGACCGCGGCCGTCCCGCAGGAGGCCACGCCGGACGAGACGACCGCCGGGCTGACCCCCGTGGGCACCGCGATCGACGGCATGCGCGGCGCGGCCGCCGCCACCATCGCCCAGGTCGGCGAGGCGCAACGACTCGTCACCACCGTCCTGCAGGGCGGGCAGCCGGGGCCGCTGGTGCAGGCGCTGGAGAACGTCAAGCAGGTGCTGGTGCTGACGGTGCAGCGCACCGGCACCGCCCGGCAGTTCGTCGACACGGCGATCGCCGAGGCGCGGCAACTGGGGTCGTCGGGAAACTGACCGGGGCCGGCGGTGCCACGCCGACCGGCCCCACCCCCGCGGATCACGCCTCCACCGTCCCCGCCGCAGGCGGCGACGCCTCCAGCCTCGTGCCGTGGACCAGGCAACCCACCGGGGTTCCCGGCGGCGCACCGACCGGACCACGCACCCGCATCCCGCCCAAGGAGAGGCCAACCGAGCGACGATCGCTGGAACTGGAGAACGACTGTGCCGAAACCCTCGCCGACAGGGGCTACCGGGTCCACCAGAACCCGACGACGCAGGAGATCGCGCAGGCTCGGCTCGACACCGGTGACGCCGGGAAGGACGAAGGGGCACCGGACTATCTCATCGAGGGCCACGTCTTCGACTGCTACTCTCCCACGCCCTTCGTGTCGCCGCGATCCGTCTGGAGCTCGGTGGCGAAGAAGATCGACCGGGAGCAGACCCAACGCGTGGTGCTCAACCTCCACGACTGGCAGGGTGATCTCGCCGCACTGCAGAAGCAGTTCGACGACTGGCCGATGCCCGCGTTGAAGGAGTTGGCGGCGGTCACACCTGGCGGTGCGATCATTCAGATCGTCCGGCGGCACTGAGAAGGGGCATCAATGGCGATCGAGTACCGGTTGACGCTCGCGGGTGACGTCCCGCTGGAGCGGGTGGCGGAGCTGGCCGCTCCCGGAGCGACCGAGACGTCGACGCTCTCCGGCAACCGAATGCTGAGCGCGAACCTGAACGAGGAGTGCGGATACGTCGTCACCATCGTCGCCGGCAGCCACGGCTACTACGAGGCGGAGGACGACGGCGGGTTGTGGATGTGGGAGCCGGAGACCTACGTCGACGTCGACTTCCGCATGCGCAAGGACACCCTGACCGAGCAGGGAAGGCCCCACATGCTGCGGACCGTGGGCCGGATCCTGGCCGACCGGTCCGAGGACGCGGCGCTGGTCCTCAACGACAACTGGTTGATGCTGACCCGCGTCGACGGCACGATCCGCCGGCACAACGAGGCCGACTGGTACGACGAGGCGTACGACAGCTTCCTGCCCCGCTGACCCGGTCGCCGCGACCGGCGCTGCGCCGCGGCCGGGGACGGGCGCCGGCGTCCCACCATCCGATCGTGGCGAACTTCGATACCTCGGCAGTGGTCAAGACGGCGCCCACCTCGGCTGGAACTTCCGGCTGGCCGTCGGCCGAGGCCCGGCGGCGTGGACTCACCCCTGCGACGGCTGCGCCGAGGGCAGGACGGCGGACGGGCGCCAGCCGGCCCGGTGCAGCGCCACGCAGAGACCGCGCAGTGAGGCGGACGTCGGGTCCGGGTCGAAGCCGCACCCCCAGACCGCCCGACCGTCCACCCGGCACCGCACGTACGCCAGCGTGCCGCGCTCCTCGTCGAGGGTGAACGGCTGCTCGGCGTGGTCGAGGACGACCGGTGCGGGGCCGGACTGGGCGAGGGCCCGCGCGATGCTCGGCAGCAACCCGTGGCCGGCGTCGCCGCCGACGACGAGCGGCCCGCCGCACACGGCGAGTTCCACCTTGACCGCGCCCGGTCCCGGCGCGCCCGCCGACAGCTCGCACGACACGAGCTGCACGTCGAGGGCGGCCGGCAGGAACTCGGCGCGGAAGACCGACCAGAGTTCCTCGGCGGTCACCTCTCTGCCCTCGTCGTCGGACACCGCCTGGCTCAGCCCGGACACCTCGATCTGGAGGCTGCGCGGCAGGTTCAGCCCGTGGCAGGACCGCAGCAGGTATTCCACGCCGCCCTTGCCGGACTGGCTGTTCAGCCTGATGATCGCCTCGTACGAGCGCCCGATGTCCTTGGGATCGATGGGCAGGTACGGCACGTCCCACCGGTGTTGCGACAACGCCACGCCCCGGTCTGCCGCGTCCTCGGACAACGCCCGCAGGCCCTTGCTGATGGCATCCTGGTGGGACCCGGAGAACGAGGTGTGGACGAGGTCGCCGGCGTACGGGTAGCGCTCCGGCACCCGCATCCCCGTGCACTGCTCGACCTCGTGCCGGACGGCGTCGATGTCGGACAGGTCGATCTGCGGGTCGACGCCCTGGCTCATCAGGTTGAGGCCCAGCACGACCAGGCAGACGTTGCCGGTGCGCTCGCCGTTGCCGAACAGGCAGCCCTCGATCCGCTGGCCGCCGGCCAGCAGGCCCAGCTCGGCGGCGGCGACCCCGGTCCCGCGGTCGTTGTGTGGGTGCAGCGACAGGCAGACGTGCTCCCGCCGGGGCAGGTTGCGGCTCATCCATTCGACCTGGTCGGCGAAGACGTGCGGCCCCGCGCACTCGACGGTCGCCGGCAGGTTGATGATGATCTCCCGGTCGTCCGCCGGGTCCCAGACGTCCGTGACCTGCGCGCAGACGTCGAGCGCGAAGTCCAGCTCGGTCTGCGAGAAGGATTCGGGAGAATACTCGAACCCGATCCGGCCGGGGTGCGCGTCGGCGAGTTCCCGGCACAGGCGTGCGTGGTCGACCGCCAGGCGCAGCACGCCCCCGCGGTCCGCCCGGAAGACGACCCGACGCTGCGTCGGCGACGTCGAGTTGTACAGGTGCACGATGGCCTGCGGCGCGCCGGCGAGCGCGTCGAACGTACGCCGGATCAGCTCCTCGCGCGCCGGCACGATCGCCTGGATGAGGACGTCGTCCGGGATCTCGCCGTTCTCGATGATCCTGCGGGTGAACTCGAACTCGGTCCGGCTGGCGGCCGGGAACCCGATCTCGATCTCCTTGTAGCCCATGGCGACGAGGAGCCGGAACAGCCGGGCCTTGCGGTCGACGTCCATCGGGTGCGGCAGCGCCTGGTTGCCGTCCCGCAGGTCGGTCGACAACCAGCGCGGCGCCGTGGTGATCCGCTTCGCCGGCCAGGACCGGTCGGCCAGATCCACGGCGGGCGCGGGCGCGTACCGCCGGTACGGCAGCCGGCTCGCCCGCTGCCTCACCTGTCCTACCGGAAAAGTCGCCTTTGCCATGGAGCCTCCCCCGTCCTAGCGAAAAGGTCTTCGGATCAGCGAAAAGGGGTCAGTCGAAGATCGGCCCCTGGGTGCGGGAGCGCTTCAGCTCGGAGAAGCCGGGCGTGCCGGCGATCAGGACCAGCCCGTCCCAGAGGCGGCCGGCGGCCTCGCCGCGCGGGGCGGGCGACACCACCGGGCCGAAGAACGCGACCCGGCCGGCCGGCCCGTCCACCTCGATGACCGGGGTCCCCGCGTCGGGTCCCACCCGGCTGACCGCCTCCTCGTGCGACCGGCGGATCCGCCCGTCGAACTCGGTGCTCTCCATCGCCGCCGCCAGCGCGGGGTCGAGGCCGGCGGCCCGCAGCGCGTCGCCCACCGTCTCCGCCAGCACGTCCAGGCGGTGGCGCAGGCCCCGATCGTGGAACCGCACGCCCAGCGCCGCGTACAGCAGCGGCACGGCCTCGCCGTCGTAACGCTGCTCGGCGGCGGCCAGCACCCGGAGCGGCTTGATCATCTGCCGGACCGTGTCCTGCTGCTCCGGCGTCAGGTCCTGGTCCTCGTAGAGGATCGCCTGGCTCATCAGGCGCCAGCACGGCTCGATCCCGCGGACCTGCTGCACCTGCACCAGCCACTGGGACGAGATCCACGCCCAGGGGCAGAGCGGGTCGAACCAGAAGCCCACCTTCATGCCGATCCTCCTCCCGCGGTGCCGGTCCCCCGGATCGTGCGCAGCGCGCCGGGCAGGCAGGCGAGGACGCCGACCAGGATCGCCGCCACCGGCAGCACCATCCCGAGCCGCAGCGCCTCCGCGTACCGGTCCACCGGCGCGGCGCCGTCCGCCCACGCCGAAAGGCGCTGCGCCAGCAGCAGGCCCACCAGCGTGACCGCCGCGACCGGCCCGAGCTGGCGGACGGTGTTCAGCAGGCCCGACGCGGCGCCGGCCAGGGCCGGCTGCACCTCGCGCATCGCCACCGCGGCCATCGGCGCGATCAACAGGCCGTTGCCCAGCCCGATCACCAGCATCGGACCGAGGAACGTCAGCCAGGCCGCGTCGAGCCGCATCACCGCGGCGGCCCAGCCCATGCCGGCGACGGTGAGCAGCATCCCGCCGAGCAGGACCACCCGGCCGTCGAGCCGGTCGGTGATCTTGCCGGCGAACGGCGCGAGCAGGGTGGAGATCAGCGCCGGGGGCGCCAGCGCCAGACCCGCGGCCAGGGCGGAGAAGCCCAGCACCGACTGGAAGAACAGGGTCATCAGCAGCATGAAGCCGATGATCCCGAAGGAGACCGCCGCGGCCACGACGACCATCGTCGAGTACGAGCGGATGCGGAGGAGCACGAACGGCACGAGGGGTTCCCGGTCCTGGCGACCGCGCTCGTGCCACACGAACGCCAGCCCGAGGGCGACCGCCGCCGCGATCATGACCAGCGTCCACGGCGCCCAGTCGAACCGTTCGCCCTCCATGAGCGGGAAGGCCAGGCAGAACAGGGCGGCGGAGGCCAGCACGATGCCGCCGACGTCAAGCCGGTGCCGGCGGTCGAAGCGCAGGTCCGGCACCGCGACGAGGGCCAGGACCACCGCCGCGACACCGATCGGCACGTTGACCAGGAAGATCCACCGCCAGTCGAGCGTGGTGACCAGCAGGCCGCCGACGGACGGGCCCGCGACGGCCGCCACGCCGCCGACCGCACCCCAGATGCCCATGGCCAGGCCCCGCCGGGTGGGTGGGAACAGGCTCACGATCATGGCCATCGTCTGCGGCAGCAGGAGCGCCGCGCCGAGGCCCTGCACGGCCCGGGCCGCGATCAGCTGGCCCGGGCTCTGGGCCAGCCCGCAGAGCAGGCTGAACACCGTGAAGACGGTGATGCCCACGACGAACAGCCGGCGCGGACCGAAGAGGTCACCGAGCCGACCGGCGGTGATCAGCAGTACGGCCACCACCAGCACGTACGCGTTGACCGACCACAACACCGTCGGCAGCGAGGCGCCGAAGTCCGCGCGGATGTCGGGGATGGCGATGTTGACGATGGACACGTCGAGCATCGTCAGGAAGAACCCGAGGGCCAGCACCACGAGACTGACCCACGGATTCTCCCGCCATCCCCCACGGGCGGCGGCCTCCTGCTGCAGGGCTTCGGACGTCACTCACTGCCTCCAGATTGCGGGCGGCACCTTGTTGGTGCGCTCGACGCGACTCACCTTGTCGACCCGGCGGGCGGTGATCGCCCCCGGAACCTGCCGGTGCACCGCTGCCAGGTGGTAGAACTGGGCGGTCAGGTGAGCCAGGACGTCCTCGGCGTCGGCGCCCCCGGAATACTCCAGCGTCAGCGCGGTGGCGGCCCTCGGCGACTCGGTGTCGCGGGTCAGGACGAGCTGGGCCTCCTCGACGCCGGGCAGGGTGCGCGCGGACGACACCACCTCACCGACGCTGAACAGGGCGCTGCGCAGGCTCACCGCGTCGTCCGCCCGTCCCAGGACCCGCAGGCCGTCGGGACGACCGCATCGGCACTCGGCGGACGCCAGCCGGTCACCGAGACGGTAACGCACCGCCGGCATCGTCCAGCCCGTGCCACGCCGGGTCAGCAGCGCGCCCTCCTCCTCCAGCTCGAGCATCTGGTCGGGCATGACGTGCAGGGTCTGCAGGTCGCACGCGGGGGTGTTGGTGGCGATGATGTACGTCTCCACCGAGCCGTAGTTGGCCCAGTACTCCGCCTCCGGGAACGCCTTCTGGACGACCCGGTGCTTGGCGTCGGTCCACGGCTCGGCCAGCCAGATGATGGTGCGGATCGGCAGCGTCTCGTTCGCCGCGATCAGGCCCTCGGCGAAGTCGGCGAGCGCGCTCGGGGTGCCGGTGAGCGCGTCGAGGCCGATCTCCCGGAACATCGGGACCCAGTTGCCCACGTCCTCGGGTGGGTAGGCCCCGGACGGCAGCACCGTGCAGCGCGACCGCTCGGCGAGGGCGTGGATGTAGTAGTGCGACGCCCACAGCCGGCCCGGGTTGAAGAGGTTGAGCAGCACGTTGTCGGGCCGCAGCGGCCGCCACTCCCGCAGCACCCGTTCCACCGCCTGGTGGTACGGCACGTAGGTGAGCTTCGGCTTGCCGGTGGTGCCGCCGCTGGACATCAGCGCGCTGCCCGTCTCCCGGGCCAGTTCCCGGGTCACCGCCACGATCTCCGCCGGGCCGCTCACCGCCAGGTCGGACAGGGCGGCGGCGCCCGGCGGCACCGGCGCGCCGCCGCGCCCGTCCAGGCCGCGCGCCTGGGCCAGCACGTCCGCCCAGGGCAGGTTCCCGATCGTCGCGGTCATGCCGCGCCTCCCTCGCGGGCGATCCAGGCGGCGTGCGCCGCGATGTACGCGCGGAACCGCGACTCGATCACCGGTCGCTGGATCTTGGCGATCTCCTCGGTGGTGGCGTACCCGACCGCGCCGTCCGGTTCCACCTCGGACAGCCAGAACTGGTTGCCGTCCCAGAGGAAGTCGGCCGCGAAGTACGGCATCTGGAGCTTCTCGGCGATGTAGTCGATCGAACTCTCCAGTTCCTCCGGCAGCGGCGGGTACTCCAGCCGTCCCCCGTTGACCAGGTTCGCGGTCAGCGACTCGCCCTGCGGGATCCGGCGCAGCACGGTGTGTGCCTTGCCGTCGATGACGTACACCCGGAAGTCGTTGACGCCGGTGCCCAGATAGGGCTGGACGACCACGGCCGTGTCGGCGCCGCCGGCCAGGCCGATCAGCCCGCGCAGCTCGTGCTCGTTGTTGGCGAGGCAGACGCCCTGGCCCATGCCCCAGTACGCGGGCTTGACCAGCATGGGGAAGTCGAGCTTCTCCAGCACCGGCTCGTAGTGTCGGCTGATCGAGTCGCGGCCGGTGCCGATGCGCACGGTGGGCACCCGCGGGACGGGGCAGTCCCGCAGGTACAGCATCGTGGCCATCTTGTCGGTCGTGATGTACGACATGCGCGGATGGATGGGCAGGTAGAAGCCCGCCTGCTCGACGATCGAGTACGCGAACAGCTGGTTGCAGACCTCCTGCACCTGGTGCGGCAGCGACCACAGCGAGGTGACCAGGATGGTGTCCTCCGGGGTGATCCGCTCGCCGTCGAGGAACACCCGGGGCTCGTCGCCGACGGCCTCGACCGCCAGCGCCTCCGCCTTGTGCAGGGACATGGCGAGGCCGCAGTCCTTGGCGATCTCCGTGTAGGTCGTCCAGATGGCGGCTGCCTCCGCCGCCCGCTGGCGCACCGTGCCGCGGTCGGGGTAGATCCAGCAGAGCCGGCGGGCCAGCTGGGTGGGGGCGGGCGTCATGATTGCTTCTCCTCACTGGTCAGGAAACCGCGGACAGCGGCGCCGAACGCCTCGGGCTCCTCGAGGAAACACAGGTGACCGGAGTGGTCGAGGAACTCCACGCGGGCGTCCGGCATGGCCTTGGCCAGCCAGTTGCCGACCTCCGGCGGGTAGACCGCGCTGCGGCGGCCGTGGACGAGCAGGGTGGGCAGCCGCAGGGCGGTCACCCGGTCCCGCCAGTCCTGCGCGAGCACGTCGGACAGCAGGCCGGCGACCGCGCCGGCGTCGGCGCCACGGGCCTGCCGGACGAGGTCCGCGACGAGTGCCGCGTCCGGGGCGGGACCGTCGACGGCGAAGGAACCGCGGACCAGGTTCTCGGCGAACGCCCCGCAGTCGCCGCGCACGTCGCCGAGCAGCGCCGTGGCCCCGGCCCGGTCGAGGGAGCCGAACGCCGCGTACGGCCAGCCGTCGTCGGCGAGCAGCCACGGCGTCTGCTCCACGCTGATCAACCGGCGGACCCGCCGGGTGCCGAACGTCTCCAGGTAGGTCCAGGCGACGGTCGCGCCCAGTGACCAGCCCAGCAGCGTCACGTCGTCGGAGCCGAGGCCCTCGACGACCTCGTGCAGCGCGGCGGCGCAGTCGGACAGGGTGGGCGGCTGCGCCGGCGCCGGCGCGTCGCCGTGCCCGGGCAGGTCGACGGTCACCACCCGGTGGTCGCGGCCGAGGTCCGCCACGGTGGTGTCGAAGAAGTGTCGGCTGGCGGCGAGGCCCGGGACGAGGACGAGGGCCGGCCCGGTGCCGTGGATCTCGGCGCGCATCATCGGCTCACCAGTGCGAACTGGCGGCGCAGGGCCGGCTTGTCGATCTTGCCGACCGGCGTGTACGGGATCTCGTCCACGAGGCGCACCGTCGCCGCCAGCCGGTGCCTGGCCAGGACGGCGGTGACCTGCCGGACGGCGTCCTCGGCGTCGACGCCGTGGCCGGGGCGGACCGCGACGAGCACCCGGTCGGTCAGCTCACCCGGATCGAGCGGCAGGCTCACCACCTGCATGCCGGGACTGGCCGCGCGACACTCGGCGTCCAGCACCGGGGCCAGCACCGGTCCGCCCGGCGCCGACAGCACCTCCGATACCCGACCGATGATCCGGAACGCGCCGTCGCCGATCTCCTGCGCCACGTCGCCCGTCCAGAACTCCCCGTCCCGGAACGTGCGCGCGTTCGCCTCGTCGGCGAAGAGGTAGCCCTCGCTGGTGCAGTCGGAGCGCAGCACCAGCTCGCCGATGTCGGCGTGCCCGTCCACCAGCGGCGCGAGCCGGGCTCCGACGCCGCGTACGGGCGGCATGGCCCCGCTCGTCTGCAACTCGTCGGCCATGTTGCCCAGCGCGAGGCCGAACTCGGTCGAGCCGTAGATCTGCCGGATGTGGACGCCCAGCGTGTCCGCGGCGGCGCGCACCACGTCCGGGCTGAGGTAGGCGCCGCCGCAGAGGGGACGACGCAACCTCGACAGGTCCACCTGTGCGTCGGCGCCGGCCCGCACGAGCATCTCGTAGTGCGCGGGCAGCGCGCTCATCACCGTCGCCCGCTCCCGCTGCAACCGGTCGAGGTACGCCCGCGGCGAGTCGTCCGGGTCGGCCAGCACCAGCCGGGCGCCGCTGAGCAGGGCGGCGAAGACGTGCAGGTCGGTGGCGTGCGCGACGTCCAACGGGTGCCGGCAGTAGAAGACGTCGTCGGCCACGATGCCGGTGTCGGCGAGCCAGCGCCGGCGCTCGGCGACGAACTTGTCCTGCCGCCACACCATCATCTTCGGAAAGCCGGTGGAGCCGGAGGTCCACAGTTGGCGGAACAGGCCGGCGTACGGCTCGTCCGGCGCCGGCGGCGCGTCGGTGTCGAGGTCGTCCAGCGACACGACCGGCACCGTCCCCGGCGCGACGTGGTGCTCCCGTCCGGCGACCAGGAGCACCGGCCGCGCCTGCCCGACGGCCCGTTCCGTGTCGGCGGCGGTGAAGTTGCGCATCAGCGGCACGTACCGGGCGCCGACCCGGGCGACGGCCATGATCAGCGCGACGTAGCGGACGCTGTTGGGCAGGGCGAAGGCGATCGTGTCGCCGGCCCGGACCCCCCTGGCGTACAGTCCGGCGGCGAGCCGCTCGCCGAGCGCGACCAGCTCCCGGTAGCGGATCTGGCTGCCGTCGACGTCGACGACGGCCACGTGGTCCGGGCGGCGCGCCGCGACGTCGGCCACCGCCTGGCAGAGCACCCCGGTCATGCCGCCACCCACGCCGCGTAGGTGCCGAAGCGCCAGTCCTTGGCCAGGCAGTCGACCTGCCCGAACCCGGCCTTGCGCAGCCACTCCAGCTGGTCCTCCAGCGTGGCGCAGATGTCGAGCTTCATCCGCTCGCGGCCGGCGGCCCACTCGTCGGGCGGGCACTCCGCGCGCTGCACGTGCGCCTCGTGCTGGAAGTCGTACATCGCCTCGACCTGCGGGTTGGGACCGGCCAGCTGCTCGACGTTGACGAACACGCCCTGCGGGGTGAGCACCTCGCGGATGCGCTGGAAGAGGTCCTGCTTGTCCTCGTGGGTGAGGTGGTGGATCGCCAGGCCGGACACGACCGCGTCGAAGGGGCCGGCCGGCAGCGGGTCCTTCATGTCGCACACCAGCACCGTGACGCGGGGGTTGCCGGCGAACCGCTCCCGCGCCTTGGCGAGCATCGCGTCCGAGTGGTCGACCAGGGTCAACTCGGCCTGCGGGAGCTGCTCCAGGACGGCGCCGCCCAGCAGCCCGGTGCCGGCGCCGAGGTCGAGGACGCGGGCCGTCTCCGGGACGGTCTCGACGACCGCGTGCACCGCGCTGGCGTAGATGAGGTCGAAGGAGGGGATGAGCTTGCGCCGCATCACGTCGAACGTGCCGGAGTTCCAGATCTCGGGTTTGCTGTCGGTCCTGGTCATCGCGTGGTCCCTTCGCTTCGTGAGCTGAACAGTTGGTCAAGGTCGGCCAGGTGGTGTCCGGCCGCCCTGCGTCCGGGTGCCGCGCCTGCCTCGTCGGTGTTCCGGTGAGGCACGCCGCCGGGCTGCCGTCGGAGGGCCGTGACGGGCCGGGTCAGCACCAGAGCTTTCCGCGCAGGTAGTACGGCTCGGCGTCAGGTTCGTCGGGCCGGGGCTCCTCCGCCGCGGCGATGTGCGCCGCGACGAGGGCGGCGACCTCGGCGACCCGACCGGGGCGCATGACCGAGTAGTGGGTCCCGTCGACCAGGTGCGGGTCGGCGGCGCCCGGCAGGATCTCGTCGAGCGGTACCAGGCCGGGGAAGGCGTCGCGCCGGGTCTCCCGCGCCCGCAGCAGCAGGAGCCGCTCGTGCGGCGCGCCCGGCCGGTGCCCCTCCAGGATCTCGGAGTTGCGGCGGTAGACGCCGAACAGCCGCCCCAGGTCGTCGGCGTCGAGCGGCGCGGCGAGCAGACCCGCCCGGACCAGCGCGTCCTGCAGGGCGCACAGGGCCGCCGGCAGCGCGCCGGCGGGCACCTCCGCGGGCAGGTGGCCGCTGACGTCCTCGCCCTGCGCCAGGTCGGTGAAGAAGCCGGCGAGCCGCTGTCGGAGGCTCACGGCCGCGGCCTCCGGCCGGCCCGTGAACGAGTCGATCGCGGTCACCGAGCGGACCCGCCGCCCCTGCTCCGCCACCAGCCCGGCGACGCGCGCCGACACGGTGCCGCCCATCGACCAGCCGACGAGGTGCACGGTCGCGCCCTCCGGCAGCACGTCGCAGAGGGCTTCGCCGTACCGGCCGGCCAGCTCCGTCATGTCGGCCGGCGGCTCCTCGCCGGGTTGCAGGCCGGCCGCCCGCAGCCCGTACACGGTGGCCCCGGCCGTGATCGCGTGCCGGTCGAGCGCCTCGACCAGCGGCTCGTAGCAGAGCACGTCGCCGCCCACCGGGTGGACCAGCACCAGGGTGCGGGCGTGGTCGCCGTCCTTGATGCGCACCAGCGGCGTACCGCCGTGCGGGTGCTGCTCGGCCCGTAGCAGGCCCGCCTGGTCGGCGACCGTGCGGCTGCGCATCAGCGACGCCAGGGGCAGGGTCCGGCCGAAGCTCGCCCTGATCCGGTGGAACAACCGGACCGCGAGCAGTGAGTTGCCGCCGAGGGCGAAGAAGTCGTCCGTGACCCCGCGTACGTCCGGGCCGAGCAGCTCCTGCCACAGGCTGAGCAGCCGGGCCTCGTCCGCCGTGCGCGGCGCGACGACCGCCTGGTCCGTTCCGCGTACGACGGGACCGGCGGCGAGCCGCGCGACCAGTGCCTTGCGGTCGACCTTGCCGTTCGCCGTCAGCGGCACCGTGTCGACCACGGTGACGACGGCGGGCACCATGTACGACGGCAGTTCGGCGGCGAGGTGCGACCGCAGCGCGGCCGGGTCCGGGGCGGCGCAACCCGGTGCCGGGATGACGAACGCCGCCAGGTACGACTCCCCCCGCCCGGCGGCCACCACCGCGACCGCCTTGCGCACGTCGGGATGGTCGGACAGCCGGATCTCGATCTCGCCGAGCTCGATGCGGTGCCCGCCCACCTTCACCTGGTCGTCCTGGCGGCCCAGGAACTCCAGGATGCCGCCGGGCCAGTACCGCGCCCGGTCCCCGGTGCGGTACCGCCGCTCGCCGGTCACGGGGTCGGCGGAGAAGGACGCCCGGGTCAGGTCGGGCGCGTTCCGGTAGCCGTCGGCCACCCCGGCCCCGCCGATGTAGAGGTCGCCGGGCACCCACGCCGGCGCGTCGGCGAGCTGCCGGTCCAGCACGTGCATGGTCTGGTTGGCCAGCGGATGGCCGTACGGGACGCTCGACCAGCCCGGCGTCAGGTCCTCCGTCCAGAAGTAGTTGGACCAGATGGACGCCTCGGTCGCCCCGCCGGCGGCCATCACCCGCGCCGTGGGGCACGCCTCCGCGATCCGGTCGAGCAGCGGCAGCGGCACCCAGTCGCCGCTGAGCATGACGAGCCGCAGCGCGCGGAGCATCTCCGGCGCCCGGCCGGCCAGGTATTCCAGCGTGACGGAGAACAGGGCGGGCACCGAGTTCCAGAGCGTGATGCCGTGCTGTCGGCACAGCTCCCCCCACCGCTCCGGGTCGGGCACGTCGCTGTGGGCGGGCACGACCACCGTGCCACCGGAGCCCAGGACGGCGAAGATGTCGAAGACCGACAGGTCGAACGCGAGCGAGGACACCGCGAGCACCCGGTCGGCCGACGTCAGGGCCAGCCGCTGCGTCAGGTCCCGCAGGGTGTTGGTCGCCGCCCCGTGGGAGATCACCACGCCCTTCGGGGCGCCGGTGGAGCCGGAGGTGTAGATGACGTAGGCGGTGCGCCGCAGGTCGCCGCCCAGGCCGTCGGGGCCGGTGCCGCCGGGGCCGGAGCCGCCGTCCGTCGGCACCGCGACGACGGGCAGGTCGGGCAGCCCGTCGAGCGGCGCGGCGTCGACGGCGACGACCGCGGTCGCGCCGCTCTGCCGCAGCACCTCGCCGACCCGCGCCTCGGGCCAGGTCGGACCGACCGGCAGGTACGCGCCGCCCGCCCGCAGGACGCCGAGCACGGCGACCGGCTGCTGCCACGACTTGGGCACCCGCACGGCGACCAGGTCGGTGCGCCCCGGATCCGCGCCCACGCCCGCGTCCCGCAGCCGGACCGCCAGCGCCGCCGACAGGCGGTCGAGCTCGCCGTAGGTCAGGCTCCGCTCGGCGTCGACGACCGCGACGGCGTACGGCCGGCAGCGCATCTGGTCCAGGGCCGCCTCGTGCAGCTCGCCCGTCAGGCCGGGCGCCTCGGTGCGGTTCGCCCGCCGGCGGCCGGCGAGCTGCCGGTCGGGCAGCGGCTGCGGGCCCGCCCCCGTCCACGCGTCGGCGTTCGCGGCGAGCTGCCGCAACCGGTGCCGGTGGTATTCGGCGAGGTCGTCGACGAGGCCCGGCGGGTACGACGACCGGTCGTGGTCGAAGTTGCACACCAGCGCGCCGTCGAACTCGAAGACCTGGTGGTCGAGGAGCACCTCGGGGGTGGCGATGGCGCTGTGCGCCAGCGTGGCGGCCGGAAGCGCGAGCCGGAAGCCGTCGGAGATGCCGGGCACCAGGTCGAGGCCGCTGCTGAACACCACCGGCACGGGGTTGCCGACGCTGCCGTCGCGCCGGTTGAGCTCCCGGCCGACCGCGACCCCGGAGAACTCGCCCGCGTCGAGGTCGTCGTACAACTGCTTCTGCAGCGCCTGGCACCGCTCGACGAAGGAGCCGGGCATGTCGTCGTACGTCACCAGCAGCGTGCTGGCAGCGTTGCCCCACATCCGTTCCCGGCCCGGCGCGCCGGTCACCCGGTCCGAGTACAGCACCGACACCGTGCCGGGCTGACCACCGGACCAGCGCAGCAGACACTCGACGTAGAGGGCGAAGAGCGCCAGGCCGGCCGACACCCCCTGCTCGGCGGCGTGGTGTCGGAACCGCTTCCAGTCGTCCACGTCGAGCTGGTGCGCCACGCGGTGCAGCGGCACGTCCCGGTCGGGCTCGGCGGCCTGCGTGTCCAGGGCGCGCGGCAGATCGGGGGCGGGCGGCAGGCTGTCCAGGCGGGACCGCCAGTACCGCTCGGCCGTCCGGCGGGCCGGCAGCGACCTGCGGCGTTCCTGCTCGACGAGGTAATCCGCGAAACTCTCCGCCTCCGGCGCGGGCCGATGGGAGGGATCGACGTAACAACGGGCCAACTCGGCGAAGAACAACTGGATCGTGGCTCCGTCGAACACCGTCAGTCGTAGCGCGACCTGCAGATGGGTCCCGCCGTCGGGCAGTCGGACGAATCGGAAAAGGAAGGGTCGACCCGCATCGTGCGGCGGCATGTCCGACACTATTTCGCGGCGCAGTTGCCCCAGTTTTCCGGGCACCTCGTCGATGCGGCAGGCCGACAGATCCCGCACGTCCACGAGCAATTCCGGCCGGTCGTCCACTGTTGGGGCGAAATGCTGCGTGGCCTCCGGCATCACGCGCGTACGGAGCACGGGACGCACCTGTCGCAGCCGGGCGAGAGCATCGGCGAGACGCTCCGGGTCGGGCGGCGTGGCGGCGGGGAACGCGTACTCCTGGATGTAGAGAGCCGGCGAGGCATGGCCCGCGACCCCCTGCTCACCGATGAGATACGCCTGCTGGAGGTCGGTGAGCGGCAGGTGGGTCGGGCCGCCGGCGAGCGCAGTGCCCGGGGTGGACCCGCCCGTGGACCCGTCCTCGCCGAGCAGCGCGACGAGTTCGGCGATGCACGCCTTGATTACCGCTCTTGATTGTTCATCGAGCGATGGTGGATTTGACTGCCCGTTCCGAATACTTGACAAAAAAGCCGCTTCCCCCCGTGGGAACACAGGCATTCGGCAATCCCCCTAATGATTTCCATCCGACGCCATGCCGGACAACAGCTCATCAGATACCGGATTTGCGATTCCCGACTGTAGTTGACCAAGTCGACCCGAACACTCAGGATGATCAGTGATCTGGATCACAGCACTATTTTCGGCGTCACCGAGCGTCAGGACCGGCGCGATTGATTTGCAAATTCGCAGGCCGGCACCCGATCTTCGGGTAATCGCTCCGTCACTGATGCCTGACGATGGCATGGGAATGTCACCTACCCGGCAGCAGCACTGGCGGGCCGGGGTGGCGAAGGAATCCCATGTAGCGCATAATGCGCGACCGAACCGCTGCGGCAGCCCGATGAGTGCCGACAGGGGAGGAATCGTGCCGCATCGACGGATAAGCAGGATTTGGCGGTTGCGGCGATCGGCCGGCAGCCCTGGAGGCGGCGGCGACGACTGTCGAAGGCCTGGATGTCCCGACGCCCCGAAAATGTCGGTGTCCGACGCTACGGTGCCCCGATGACCGACGTATCCGTCGCACCCGTGGTCCGCATCCGCCCTCCGGAGGACGGAGGCGAACGCGAGATCCTGTCCGGCCTGCTTGACTTCCTGCGTGCCTCGGTCGTGAACAAGGTCGCCGGGCTCACCGACGAGCAGGCGTTCGGTCGGCCGGTGCTCGCGTCCGGGCTCACCCCCGCTGGGCTGGTCAAGCACCTGACCGGGGTGGAACGGTACTGGTTCAGCATCGACTTCGCCGGTCAGGAACTACCTCCGCCGTGGGCCGACGACGAGCCCGGTGCGTTCGCTCTCACCCCCGAGGACTCGCTGGCTGAGATCGTCGAGGCGTACCTGGCTGAGTGCGCGCGGTCCTCCGCAGTCGTAGCGGGCGCGGCGCTCGACGACCGTGCCCGGGCCGCCGACGTTTCCTTCACGCTGCGATACGCGCTCACGCACATGATCCAGGAAACCGCGCGTCACTGCGGCCACCTGGACCTGCTGCGCGAGAGCATCGACGGGCAGGCCGGCGAGTAGTCAGACCTGCCGGCTGGCTGGCACGGCAGCCACAGCAGCAGCCGCCATCCCCGCTTGCCGCTCACCTCAATCCGGTTGGATCCGTGCTCACGCAGCAGGTCGGTGGCCCGCCGCCCAGAAAGCCCGGCCGTGGGCGCCCCCGCGGACGATTGGCGCACCGGTCAGCGGTCGGCCCGACCCTGCCGGACCCGACGGTGCCGCCGCCACACGTACAGCACCACGGCGGTGGCGATCACGGCCAGCAGGGCCCACTCGCCGATCCCCAGCTCACGCTCCAGGCGATGGTAGGAGGCCGCGCCCAGGTAGCCGAGCAGCGCCACGGTCGTCGCCCACACCAGCCCGCCGGCCAGGTTCGCCCGCAGGAACGGCAGCCACGGCATCCCGCCGGCGCCAGCGACCATCGGCACCACGGCCCGCAGGACCGCCACCCACCGGCCCACCACCACCGCCCACGCACCGCGTCGGGCGATCAGGCGGCGGGCAAGCCGGATGTCGGCGCGCCGGCGCGCCGACCCGGAGGCTCGGGCAAGCATCCCCGGGCCGTACCGTCGGCCCAGCGCATAGCCGACCTGGTCACCCAGGCACGCCCCAGCCGTCCCGGCGACGACCACCGCCCACAGCGGCAGCTCGCCGGTGTGTGCCACGAGCCCCCCGATCAGGATCGCCGTCTCGCCCGGTACAACCAGCCCGAGCAGGGTCGAGGACTCCAGGGCCGGCAACACGAACACCAGGGCCAGGACGAGGACCGGCGGTAACCCGGTAAGCACCGCCACCACCCGGTCCACCCTCTGATTGTCGCCCACAACCGGTTGGTTCGCGGCCGAGAACCCCCTCCGGCACCACCGGGCGGTCGGGACCGGCATCGACCGCCGTGGCCCTGGCGACGGCAAGCCGCCAGGAAGCGACTCCGCCCAACGAGCGCAGGCCCGCACCACCGACAGATATCGATGGAGTCAGAGGTCACCAGCACCGTCGGCCGCCGGACCGGATCGGGCACTCTCGGAACCCATCGGCGGGACGCGGGGGAGGCCGAGGGCGGCGACCTCGCGTACGGCCTCGGCGATGGCCGGGGAGTCCTTCCGCAGGATCGCACCGTGGTTGCTCGCGACCTTCGCGCTGATCCGGATGTTCGGGTTGCGGGCGGTCACCGTGTCGAGGCTGGTGCGTATCCGTTCCTGCTCATCGCCGCGGCTTCCGAAGGACGTTCCCGAAGCGACCACATACCGCACCGGGACGGTGATGTTGTCCAGCACGGGGCCCAGCTCGCGCTCGCGGGAGATCACGCCGATCTCGATGTTGCTGTTCGCCTGCTGTTCGGCCGTCATCCGCGGGGTCAGGCCCGTCGGGCGCAGCAGCGGCAGGAACCAGCCCATCCGCCGAAACAGCTTCCGGATCCGCTGCTCCATGGCCTCGTCGAGCCAGTCGTGCGGGTACGCGCCGTCGACCAGGACCGCGCCCAGGGTACGGTCCGGATTCCGGCTGGCCCAGTGTGCCGCGACGAACGCACCGTAGGACCGTCGCGGTTGGCATTCGCCGGTGACGCTCAATCTTGACGACCTCTCCGGTTACGTCGAGCGCGACCTCGACGCCGACCTCGCACGGTGGTTCTCCGACCGTTCACCGGTCACGGTTCCCGAGGAGACCCGGCCGGTGGCGCCGATGCTCGACCGCCTGCCGCCGACGGGCGCGGCTGCGCTGACGGCGTTCGACCGGCGGGTGCGGTCGGGGCGCATGCCGCAGTTCCTGGACGTGTACGACTGGTCCTACGGGTTCGACTTCGCTGCGAACGGCTGCGGGATCCTGGACGCCGACTACCAGACCGAACTCACCGACGACGACGTCTACGCGATCGGCGCCGACGGCTGCCACCAACCCGTCCCGACCTCACCAAGCACTACTAACCTCTTCCCCCAGCATGGCTCGGCGGGAGAAGGAGAAGCGTTGATGCTGGCGGAGGTCGGCCTGGACGAAACGTGTGAGCTGGTCTACCGGGCTGCCCTTCAGCGCCCGGTGTGGAGTCTGGAACAGCTCCGCGACGCCGTGGACCAGCCGGCGGCAGAGGTCGACGCGGCGGTGCGGCGTCTTATGGAAATCGGACTGCTCCGGCGGCCCCACGCCGAGCAGATCCGGCCGGTGAACCCGGCCGTCGGGTTCGCGCCGCTGCTGTCGTACGCCGAGGCACGGCTCGCTCGCCAGACGCGAGCGGTGGAGCTGACCCGGGCGGCCGTCGCGGAGATGTCGGCCAGCTTCCGGGCCAGCCCCGCGCTACTGCACGACGTCGAACTGCTCGACGATCGGGACGCCGCCTGGCTGTGCGTGGAGGAGATCGCGGCGAAGGCAACGACGAGCATCCAGTGCCTGGCTGCCGCCGGCGGGCCGCCAGGGCTGGAGACCAGCACCGACTACGACCCGGCGTACCGGCTGGCGGAGTTCGCCGCCGCGCGTGGGATCCGGGTACAGCTGATCCTGCTGGACAGCATCGTCAACGACCCGCGGCTGCTCGCGGGCGCCCGGCGGGTTCATGACAACGGCGTGGAGGTCCGAACCACCCCGACCCTGCCGGTCTGGACGTTCGTCGTCGATGACCGGTACGTGGTGATTGCCGTCGACCCGGCGGACAACCAGCGGGGCGTCATCCGGGTGTCCCACCCGGGCCTCGTGGCGGCCGCCGCCGACCTGTTCGGCCGGCACTGGCCCTCCGCGGTGCCGATCGAGCAGCAGGCTTCCCCGCCAGCAGGCGAGCTGACCCGGCAGCAGCGGCACCTGCTCCAACTGCTCGCGGCGGGCGCCAAGGACGAGAGCGTCGCCCGACAGTTCAGCGTCTCCGCCCGCACCGTCCGGCGGATGATCGCCGACCTGGCCGACCGGATCGGCGCGACCAGCCGGTTCGAGCTCGGCGTCCAGGCGGTACGCCTCGGTTGGCTCGACGACACACCCCAGCCGGCACCGGGCCCCGAGCCGTTCCACGGCTGAGCCGCCGATGGCGAACCCGCCGGCTGCCACGAGGCAAACTCGGCGGGTTCGCTACCCACGTACCCGCGTGGAGCCGTCCACGGTGGCCTGAACCCGTACGTCGACCCCGATCGACGCGCCGCAGCCGGGGTCACCGCTTCGTCGCTTCTCGAGGCCCGCGCGGCGGCGGTGTTGTCGCCAGGGGTACGCCTGTCGATGTCACCACCACCGCCGTACCGGGCAGCAGCAGCCTCACGGCTGTGCCCATCGCGCCGCGAGCGACTTCCCACCCACGCATCGCCGTCACACCTCGCTGCCAAACAGCGACCGTGAGAACTGTGCTGAGCAGAGGATGGGAACGCGTGGTCGCCACGAGCGCTGGCCCGGCCTGTCCGAATGCGGTCATGGCCGCAGCCGGACAGCTCACTAGACCTGGCGTCGCCCGACCTACTCACTAACCTGACGTCGCCGGGCTGCTCCCGGCGACACCGTACCTCTCAATGGATCGATAATCATCTTGAAGAACACAAGGAATGGGCTGATCGCCGGGGCGGGTGCATTGCTGCTTCTGCTCTGCTGCGGCTTTGGCATTTTCGGTTACCGGGTCGTGTTCAAGGACGACGCCGAGGATGTGGCGGAGAAGTACCTCTCCGCCGTCCAGGACAGAAGCCTCGATGACCTGCGGGCGGTGATCTGCGCCAGCGAGCAAAAGAGGCTCGATGACGATGATGAGTGGGATGACGACGAAGGCCTGCTGGACTGGGAGATCACATCCAGCAAGGAGCGCGAGAACTCGGCGACCGTGACCGCGGAGTTCACCGGAACCGACGGCGGCAAGATCAGAACCGGCAACATCACCATGACCCTCCTCAAAGAGGACGGCGACTGGAAGGTCTGTGACGTCGACGAGACGCGGGACTGACTCGGTAGGGGCGCGACCGCGGCATGCGGTCGCTCCTTCCCGGATGTCAAGGCTGCCGGTGGGCCAGGCCTGCGCACCTTCGTCATGACTCCACCGTGCCCCGCCGACCGGCCCGCGATACGGCCGTCGGCCGGCTGGGCCGGCAGCCAAGATCGACGGTCGCGAGTCCGGTCGTCGGTCAACGACGGGCGGCATCCCAGGCTGGGCTGCCCCGAAAGTACGTGTCGTACAGCTCCTGCACCTCCAGCAGGCTCTCCGGCGGCACCTTGCCGTAGGCGATCCGCTCCAGGTGCCGGAAGTACTCGAACCGTTCGACGCCGGGGGTGATGACGATGAGGATGTCGGCGTTCTCGCCCGGGGCGGCGGCGAATGCGTGCGCCACGCCCGGCGGCACGATCACCAGGTCGCCGCGCTCGGCGGTGACGACCTGCTCGCCGGAGAGCAGTTGCGCGGTGCCGTCCAGCAGGTAGAACAGCTCGGCCGAGTTGGCGTGGTGGTGCGGCCGGGCGCCGTCCGCGCCGTCGGTCAGGGTGACCCGCTGGGTGGAGAGGGCGCCGCCCGTGGCACTGCTGTCGGCGAGCAGCCGGATCGTGGTCGGGGCCCGCCCCACCACCTCGGCGTCGGCGTCGCGAACGACGACGGACCTGTCGAACTCGGGCGTGATCAGGGACATCGGACGGCTCCTTCGCGGGGGTGTCTACAGGGCGAACAGCAGGATGGCGTCGAGGACCACGACCACGGCTGTGGCGAAGTGGATGCCGAAGGCAGCGGCCTTCGTGCCGCCGTGCCGGAGCACGACGACGGTGTCCCCCAACGGGTTGAGCGCGACGATCAGCATGAACCAGGCGACCGCGTCGGCGGTGGTGAAGGCGATCAGGGCGAGGCCGAGCAGGCCGTAGCTGAGGTCGCGCAGGCCCTTGATCGTGAGGTAGGCGGGGTCGCCGTCCGCTGTGGCCGGGACGCCGTAGCCGGCCGCCGCGGCCCGGGGCGCCAGGAGGAACCGGGCGCCGATGAGGACGACGAAGAGGCTGAGGACGACGGCGAGCCCGTAGGCGAGGGGGCTGAGCATGTTCGACTCCGAATGCTAGCAGCGCTAGATATGAGAGCGAAGTTAGCAGAGCGACGGCAGATTGGCTAGCGATGCTAGAGTTCGGTCATGTCGATTCAGGCGCGCCGGGAGCGGGAGCGGGCGGAACGGGAGCGGGCGATCGTCGCAGCGGCCCGAGAGCTGGCGGAGTCGGAAGGCTGGGACGCGGTCACCACCCGCCGGCTCGCGGCCGAGATCGAGTACAGCCAGCCCGTCCTCTACAGCCACTTCAAGGGCAAGGACGCGATCATGGCGGCGGTCGCCGTGGAAGGCTTCGGTGACCTGGCCGATGAACTCGCCGCCGCCCGGGCCGCCGTGACCGACCCGCGGCAGGCGGTGGCCGACGTCGCCACGGCGTACGCCACGTTCGCCGAGCGGCGGCCCGCCCTCTACGACGCGATGTTCAACCTCGCCGTCGACCTGCCCTTCGCCAACCAGGACGTGCCGGTGGACCTGGCCCGGGCTTTCGCCGAGCTGGCCGAGAGCCTGCGCCCGATCGCCGGCGACGACGACTTGGAGACGTTCACCGAGACCTTCTGGAGTGGAGTGCACGGCCTGGTCACGCTGATGCGCAGCGGCCGGCTCCGGCGGGAGGAGCACGAGCGGCGGCTGGCCCTGCTGGTCGACCGCTTCACCCGGCCGGGGTGAGCTGACCGCAGGGAGGAGTGCACCCGATGGCCGACCACGCACCCGTCGCCCTCGCGACCGACGAGCCGCTGCTCAGCCACCTCGGCGCGCGACACCGAGCACGGCTCCGGCCTGGGCGCCCAACGGTGGGTTGCGGAGCGGGCGTTCGCCCATCTGCACTGGTTCCGCCGCCTGCGGATCCGCTGGGAGATCCGCGACGACATCCACGAAGCATTCCTCATCCTCCGGATGCGCGCTCATCTGCTGGCGACGACGGCGCGCTCTGCGGAGCGAGGGCTAACTAGCCCTCCCGCGCCCACGGCCGCAGCTTCTCCGGGTTGCGGACCGCCCAGATCCGAGTGACGCGCCCGTCGGCGACGTCGAACGAGGCTACGGTCACGACGACGCCGGCACGCTGGGCCACCAGGCCCGGCACACCGTTGACCGACCGCTCCAGGAGTTCGAGCCCCGGAGCCTTGTCGGCAATGGCGACCATGTACTGGGCGATGCGCGCGCCGCCCTCGACCGGGCGCAGGACGGTGCCGACCATGCCGCCGCCGTCGGCGGTCATCACGGCAGCCGGGTTGAGGAGACCGACGAGGGCTGCGACGTCCTTGGTCTCCCATGCCTCTTTGACATGCCTCACCACGTCGGCCTGGCCGGTCGCCGTCACCCGAGCGCGCGCGACGCTCACCCGCCGCCGGGCGGAGGCCGCCAGCTGCTTGCAGGCCGCAGGGGTCCGGCCGAGAACGTCGGCGATCTCGGCGAACGGATACCGGAAGACCTCGTACAGGACGAACGCCACCCGCTCGGCGGGCGTCATCGACTCCAGGACGACGAGGAAGGCCATGGCCACCGACTCGTCCAGAACGATCTGGTCGGCGGGGTCCGCACGGCCGGTGGGGTCGGCGCCACCTGCGTGGTCCCACTCGGTGCGGTCGGGCAGCGGCTCGGGCAGCCACGCGCCGACATAGCGTTCACGGCGGGCCCGCGCCGAGCCGAGCAGGTCCAGGCAGATGCGGCTGGTCACCGTCGTCAGCCAGGCGCCGGGGGAGAGGATCTCCTCCTGCCGGCTTCGCGGCAGCGCGTACCAGCGTGCGTAGGCATCCTGTACGGCGTCCTCGGCCTCGGTCACCGAACCGAGCAACCGGTAAGCGACATTGATCAGTTGACGTCGCTCGCCGACTACCTCATCTGCGCTGGTCGCGACAGTCCCCATGCTTCCGGCCGTCCCCTCGCCTTACCTTCTGCAGGCCCGCATCGTCGGACTGGTGAGACCTTATCGACCTACTGCCCGAGGGCGGAAAAGGGGACTGTGACATGGCCACTCAGGTGACGGCGAACGCACAACGCAGTTCCTCGTTCCTGCAGATCGCGATCGCCCTGCAGACCCTGACCATCTTCCTTCAGGCGGTCTCCGCCGGGCTGCTGCTGACCTCGTCCTACGGAGAGACGCTGCACAGTGTCGGAGCCCGTGTGATGTACGGGGCGTCGATGCTGTACGTGCTCGCGGCGGTGCTGGCGTGGAAGCCCGGTGGCAGCTCGCCCCGGCCGGTCTGGCACGCGTCAGGATTCCTCGCACTCGCCTCGGTCCAGGTCGTGCTGGGCATCGCGCACGTCCCGTCGGTCCATCTCCCCCTGGGTGTCTTGATGTTCGGTCTGAGTGTGCTGGCACTGGCCCGGCGCTGAGGTCCGGCGTGCCCCTTTGCCGCCGTGGCTGCGGCTGCCGTTACCGATCACCGGTTGACATGGTCTTCGGCACCGGTCAAGCGCGGGGCCCGCTCGTCATGCTCCCGGCACAGGTCAACGTCCTCGCCAGCGATCCACCGGTCGCCGAAGATGACTCCGGAACGCGCGACGTGCCAGGTAGCGTTCCCGGGCCGTCCTCTTCGCGCGCCGCCAGCCCTAGCTTGATCGCACCCTGTTCGACTGAGGTTCTGCTCAAGGTCTATGCCAGTGCATCGATGGGGAAGAGGCCACGTCAACAGCCGGATCGACGAGGCGTTGACCGGCGCCGCCCGGCCCGCATGATGGTCGCCGTTCCGGATCTTGCCCCGGACACCTCGGTTGACCTGGGCAGGCACCGTCAAGATCATTCCGCGCATGTTCCCCGACCCACGACAAACGGCGGCTCCCGGTGGCCTACGGCTACCCATGCCGGCCAATCGAGCGTCGTACGTATTGCCAGTTCAGACGATGTTTTTGCTGATCTTCGACGTGCCCCCGGCAGGATTCGAACCGATCACGCGTTCGCTGATCGCCTACGACCACCAACCCCGCTAGGAACTACTCGTCTAGGCTCGCCGGCATGCCGGACACGCAGTACGAAGACCTGCTCCGCCACGTGCTGGACACGGGCGCCCGCAAGGAGGACCGCACCGGCACGGGCACGCGGTCGATCTTCGGTCACCAGCTGCGCTACCGGCTGTCCGATGGCTTCCCGCTGATCACGACGAAGAAGGTCCACTTCCGCTCGATCGCGTATGAGCTGCTGTGGTTCCTGCGCGGCGACGCGAACGTCACGTGGCTGCGGGAGAACGGCGTCACGATCTGGGACGAGTGGGCAGCGCCGGACGGTGATCTCGGCCCGATCTACGGCGTGCAGTGGCGGTCGTGGCCGACCCCGGACGGCGGGCACGTCGACCAGATCAGCGAGGTACTGCGCACGCTTCGCGAGAACCCCGACTCTCGGCGGATCATCGTGTCCGCGTGGAACGTCGCCGACATCCCGCGGATGGCGCTGCCGCCATGCCACGCGTTCTTCCAGTTCTACGTCGCCGACAGCAAGCTCTCCTGCCAGCTGTACCAGCGCAGCGCGGACCTGTTCCTCGGCGTGCCGTTCAACATCGCGAGCTACGCGCTGCTGACGCACATGATCGCCGAGCAGGTGGGCCTCGGCGTCGGTGACTTCGTCTGGACCGGAGGCGACTGCCACATCTACGACAACCACGAGGACCAGGTCCGCACGCAGCTCGCACGCGAGGCGCGGACGTTCCCCACGCTCAGCCTGAAGCCGGCGGACAGCCTGTTCGAGTACACCTACGAGCACGTCGCGCTCGACGGCTACGACCCGCACCCCGGCATCAAGGCACCGGTGGCGGTGTGATCGGGCTCGTCTGGGCGCAGTCGGCGAACGGCGTCATCGGCCGCGACGGAACGCTGCCGTGGCACCTGCCGGAGGACCTGAAGCACTTCCGCTCCCTGACCGCGGGCGCGACCGTGCTCATGGGCCGCCGCACATGGGAGTCGCTGCCACCGCGGTTCCGGCCGCTGCCGGGCAGGCGCAATCTTGTGCTGTCGCGCACGCCGCAGGAGGGCGTGGAGACGTTCCCCGACCTGCCGCAGGCGCTCGCTGCGGTGTCCTGGGACGTGTGGGTGATCGGCGGCGCGGCGGTGTATCGGGCGGCGCTGCCGTTCGCGGACCGGCTCGTGGTCACCGAGATCCGGGAGCTCTTCGAAGGTGATACGCACGCGCCGGACGTGGGGCGTGCGCCAGACTCCGTTGGGGCGTGGCAGGAGTCGTCGACCGGGCTGCACTACCGTTTCCTGACCTGGGACGAGGTCAGCGACAGGCGGCGACTGTAGCCGTACTGGCCAGGCAGGTACTGAAAACGCCAGGCATCTGGACGGGCAGGAACCGCAGCCAGCGGGCCTCGCAGGTGCTAGTCCCCGCTCGGTGCACCGCGTCCCGGTAGCCACGATTCGTGCCGCAGCCAGGGTCATTCCGCCCAGGATGACTATGGCGGCGGCGGTCCCGGTGATGACGCGGAAGTCAGCGTATCCGGCGCCCCCGACCGGGGCGACGTTCTCGGTCAGAGGGTCCAGAGCGAGCAGTCCGACCGGGGTGAGTAGGACAAGAAGAGCCCAGAGCCCTCGGGCGTCACCACGCAGAGACAGTACGGCCGCGGCGAGCACGGCGGTGAGCAGGAGGACCGCGCCGGGCCTCCCGGTCGACCTTAATGAGGCCCGCGTCCTCGCGGAGCCCTCATGGGTATTTGGTTACGCCCCGCCACGCGCGACAATTGTCAGTCGCGCTCGTGGGCGCGCGCGGATCACGCCTGCGCGGCGCGCTGCGCACCCGTCACGGCGGAAGCGCCGAGGTCGGACTTGGGCAGCGGCCGACTGGCGGCAACAGCGCCGGACCAGGTCGCGGTGCCGGCGACGGCGGCGAAGTTCGAGTTGAGCAGCGCCAGCAGGGTGGTGTGGACCGTCTTGGCGTCGGCGAAGCCGGCCTCGTTCGCGATGTTGATCGCGCCGGTGGCGTCGGAGAGGACCTCGGCGGCCAGGCCGTGGGTCTCGGCCTCCGCAGCGGAGGCCAGCACGCAGTTGTTGGTCATGTAGCCGACGAGGGTGATGGTGTCGATCTCGCGCTCGCGCAGCCAGGCGAGGAGGTCGGTGCCGGCGAACACGGTGCCGTACTGCTTGACGACGGGCTTCCACTCGTCCGTGCGGCGGCTTTCGACCTCCGGATGCAGCCGGAAACCGGGCTGGGTGGGGTTGAACACGGGTGCGTCCTCGCCCGCCGTGTGCTGCACCGCGACGACGGGAATGCCCGCGGCGGTGGCCGCGTCGATCGCGCGCGTGATCTGCGGCAGCGACTCGGCGTGGGGCGGGTACTGGATCTCCAGCGGGCCGCCGCCAAAGTAGTCCTGCTGCACGTCGACGAGGATGAGTGCGCGGCGAGGGGTGGTCATGGCCTGTGCTCCTTGGTCTCGGTGCCGCCGTCTTCGTGGGCGACGCATCGAGTCTGCGGGCTGTGAACCGCATCGGCCATTGGCACGCGTGCAGCGTTACGATGGATTCGTGCCAACGTCCGAGAATGCTCTGCGGATCGCCGTCTACGCCTTCGACGGCGTCACCATGTTCCACCTCTCAGTGCCGCAACTTGTCTTCGACGAGGTCGCGCGGCAAGGCCTGGGCAACTGGCAGACGATGCTCTTCTCGGACCGCGCTGGGTCGATCCGCACCGCCGAGGGCTACACGCTCGGCGAGGTGCGCGGGCCTGCGGCGGCTGAAGGGGCCGATGTCGTGGTCGTCCCTTCCTGGTTCGAGGACGGTCGTGCTGCCGGGCCGGCGCTTCAGCGAGCTCTGACCAGGGCCCACGGCCGCGGCGCGACGGTGGCCGGGCTGTGCCTCGGGGCCGTCGCCGTCGCCGATGCAGGCCTGCTGTCCCGACGCACGGCCGTGACGCATTGGCAGGCCGTTGACATGCTCGCTGCGCGTCACCCCGACGTCGACATGGACGTCTCCGTGCTGTACATCGATCACGGTGACGTGCTGACCTCGGCCGGGACCGCGTCGGCGATCGATGCGTGCCTGCACTTCGTCCGCAGCAGGCTCGGCGCGGCGGCGGCCAACCGGGTGGCGCGCAGTCTCGTGGTGGCCCCGCACCGTGAGGGAGGGCAGGCGCAGTACATCGAACGACCGCTACCCCCGCATTCCGGTGACGACCCGATCGCCGGAGCGCTCGAATGGGCGCTGCAGCACCTGGCAGAACCCCTCACGGTCGATCGGCTGGCCGCCGTCGCGCACATGAGCCGACGCACCTTCATTCGAGCGTTCCAGGCTTCTACAGGGGTCACTCCGGCCGTCTGGGTCAAGCGTCAGCGCCTCGACGAGGCCCGTCGACTGCTGGAGTCGACGGAACTGTCGGTCGACCAGGTCGCTGCCGCATGCGGCTTTGGCAGCAGCGTCACGCTGCGGCAGAGCTTCGCCGCGGCCTTCGACACCTCGCCGTCGGAGTACCGCCGACGGTTTGATACCCGTACCGCAGACCGTCCTGCAGGAGGCTCGCGCTCGTAGCGCTCGAACGACTCCGGCCCCGGTTTGTGACCCGTGAACTCGCCTATGCAGGCAATCAACCAGTCCGTCACCCGGCGGTAGTCCAGATAAGGAAATCGAGAGGCGGCTGCGGCATCCCTCCTGGCGAGGACTACGCCGACCAGAACCACCTCCGCGCGGCGAGCACCCAAGCCGGGCCCCGTCCGAGCATCGGGAGCGGTCGTGGGGCCATGCAGACCCGCGACGGCCGCTGGCGTGTCGAGATCGTCCGACGCGGAAGCGACACTGCCACCACCGTAGCGACGACCGGCTGGCCCTCGTCGCCTTCAAGGAGCCGTCGCCCTGTTGCCGGCACTGCTAACCGCCGCGCTTCCCCCAGATCACCGAACATCCACTCCAAGAGGAACGCCTCCAACACAGCATCTTCACCGCCACCCGCGCTACCGCCGCCGATGCACCGGCCGTCATCGCGGTGGACGCACTGCGAGAAGCCGGCGCTGCGATCACGCGCAACCGCTGCGACATCGAGGCCACGCTGTGAACAGCCAGGACCGCAAGGGGCCAGCCAGCCTCACACCCAGCACAAGCCAACCGCTCGAACCGCAAACCCACCGATCAACCTCGACACGCGCGTCGATGAAATCGACGATTCCCCTCGTCGCCACCGCCAGCACCAGACCGACCCACCCAGACCCCACCGGACAGGCCGGTACGTAGGGGATGTTCGTCGGACGAGCAGCCACCGAGCAGCCACACGCCCAAAAGGACGGACAAGCGAAGGGCCTGACCCGCGTTCCGCAGGTCAGGCCCTTACGATCTTGTGCGCCCGAAGGGACTCGAACCCCTAACCTTCTGATCCGTAGTCGGAACCGGGCAAAGAATCTCTATCCTGATCTTAGGCTCCCAAAACGTACTGGTTTGCGGCCGTGTATCCACACGGAGCGCTTTTCGTTTCCGCTGGTCCAGGCGTTGCTCTCGGCAGGCCACTGCTGTCGACGGCTGGCAGAGCTGTTGCGCTGCTGGAACAGTCGCGCCTGTGCTGATGGGGTGCCGAACGTCCGAGCACCATCGGAGCACCACACGATCAGCTCGCGGAATCGTCAGGCCAGCGATATCTGCCTCATCGTGGTCCGGGTGGCCGCTCAGATGAAGGGCGGCAGGTCGGCGATGGAGCGCCCGTTATCCCGCCAGCGGCTCATCACAATCTCGTCAAGGCGCTGATGGCGGTGGGAACAGGTGGTCGAGGTGATAGCGGAGGAGCGCTTGCGCCGCCTCGGGCGTGTGCCGTCCGACCAGGATGCTCGTGCCGAGGCCGTGGGTGATCAGGAGATGGCGGGCGGCTTCGACCGCAGGGTTTCGGTCGGCTGATATGCGGCTCTTCACAGTTGAGGGGGTAATCGCTGGTTGGATGTTGGTTGGCGCGTTGGTCCCGGGGCAGCGATGCGCAAACGCAGCCGGAGGCGCGAGCTTGTGTCACCGTTCGCAGTGGACTTCTTCGCGTACCCGCTCAGATCGGTCAACGGCGCACCCGATAGCGCAGGTGAAGCACCCGGTTGCCTTGAATCACCACGTCAGGATCCTCCAGCAGGTGCTGCGCGTGGACCGACCCGAAGTAGCGCTTGCCGGACCCGAACACGACGGGTACGACGTCCATGCGCACCTCGTCGACCAGGCCTGCGGCAAGCACCTGGCCACCGACCTCGCCAGCGGCGACCTCGACTATGCGGTCACCCGCAAGCTCCTGCGCCTTGGCCACGGCTGCCTCGACGCCGTCGACGAAGTGGAACGACGCCTCGGGGTCCCAGCCCTCGGGCTTCGGCCGGTGCGTCACGACGACCACGTGGTCGACCCCGCCAGCGTGGTGTCGGCCTGGCAGTTGGCGAAGACGGCGCGGAGACCCAGCAGCGGAACGGTCCAACATTGCCCGGGTTGCAGCGAGCCGAAGGAGGTCTGGCCGCCTGGGCCGGTCGCCTCGGAGCCGAGGTCTATCGGGTCGCCGAGAGCGTCGTTGTTGATGACGAGCAGCAACGGCCAGGTGAGGTTGACGCTGAGCCGGTCGGAGCCCCACACATAGGTCTTCCCGCGAACCTTGACTATGTAGCTGTACATGCCTGTCGCCGACCTCGCCTTCCGGGCTCGGTGTCCGTGCGAGCGAGTTGCGACGGACGCCCGAGACGACGTGTCCTGATCGCTACGGTTTCTCTGGTGCGGTGGGCGAGGTGTACGCGGTGGCCCGTGTTCCCGGTGGACGTCACGCTCATGGCACTCACCATAACCCGGACAAACGGCGCATAACTCTTCCGTCACGCTTCTAGTTCGGACATGTTGAGGATCTTGCGTTCCGGGACTGGACAGCCGATCACAGCCCGTCGGCTGCTCATCGCCTGCTCACCGAGAGGCCGCCGCTGCCACCGGAGGTCGACCTAGCGGCGTACCGGATTGTCCAGGAGGCGCTACCAACGTGACCCGGCACGCGGCCGCAACCGCCGCAGTGGTCCGGATCCGCGCCGCCCACGACGACGTGCTGGTGGAGATCGACGACGACGGGACCGGCGCACCGGCGAGAGGGTGCGGTGGCCGGTCATTGCGGCGAGCACGGTGGCGACGGCGTGCAGGTCGCCTTGATGTAGGTGATGGTGCCGGGTCCCCGGCGGTGGGTGTCCGGCGTAGGCGCCGGCCACCCCGTAGCCGAAGTGGTGGCGGGCCCGCAAGTTGAGCGGGTGATCTTGAGTAGTGCTCACTGAATAGTTGAGTTCAATGCTCCGCTTGCGGAGCAATAGTCAAGACTTGTGGATGAGAAATCTTGATCAGGCGGCTGCGGCGTCGGTCGTGTCGAGTTCGGCGGTGGGTCGTTCGACGAGTTTG
>NZ_JBFAAF010000066.1:0-41581 GCF_040639595.1 Micromonospora sp. NPDC023814 | reverse complement strand
GGCGCGTTCCTGTCCATGCTCGTGCCGCTCGCGGTCTTCTTCGCCTTCCAGCGCTACTTCGTGCAGGGCGTCCTCGCCGGGTCAGGCAAGTAGCGAAAGGTGAATCACGGGGTGCGCGCCGGGCACGACGCAGGAGCCGCGCACCCCAGCACCCGGAACCCGAGACCGGGCCGGGACCGGAACCGGGGTGGGGCCCGACTCCGCCGACCCCACCCCGGGCACCGCCGTTCGGCGAATTCGTCGGCTGCCCGAAGTACGTCGGTCGCCCGAGGCGATCGGCCAGCCCCGCATCTCGTGCGTGCGACCTCGGTGGTGGTGCGCCTGGTGCCGGATCTGCCTCGCGGGCATGGCCGCCACCTACCGCAAAGGAGCCGGTGATGAGCCCGTCGGAACTGCTCAGTACCAGGGCGGAGGCACTTTTCGCCTCCACGCTCCAACCGTCGAAGGATCCGACGCCTGAACAGATCCGGCAGGCGGTGTTGTACAGCGTCAGCCGGCACCGGGCGGCCGGTTGCGCGGCACTCGTCGCGCAGGAGTACGGCGACCATCCGGTCGAGGCGGTCAGTCGCATGCGCTGGGCCGTGGCCGCCGTCCGAGCGGCGTACCAACTGGTCGGGCCGTCGGCCTGACCGCCGGCGTCCGGCGTCCGCGAGTACGGATCGAGGTTCAGGCTGGTCGGTGGGGGTAGTGGCGGCCGGCCAGCCAGATGGTGAGGCCCTTCATGGTGGTTGATCAGTCCATGGTCGGCCGGTCGGCCTGCTGCCTTCCGGCTGAGGACGTTTCTCCGGCGGCAGGCTCTGCGCTGTCGGCGATCTCTCGATGCCGTCAAGGACGGCGCCCGCGGACCAGCACCGGTCGCCGTCAGCTGTCCATACCCGTGCTGGATGTCCCGCTCTGCTACGCCGGGCTGGAGTTGCAGACGTCCACCGGCCTGGTCCGACTGCACGTTGAGTCGAGCGCGGTCATGCTCAGTGGCCAGCAGGTCGCCGTGCTGGCCGTCCTGATCACGGCGCGGGGGACGCCCCTCAGCCGGGAGGCGATCTGGGCCGCCATGCCGCGCGGGTATCGGCCGCCGACAGCTGCCCAGATCGGCGTGGTGATCGCCAACATCCGTAGGAAGATCGGTGCCGCACGCATTCTCACCGGGGCGGACGGCTGGTGGGTGCGGGATCCGATCGCGCCGGAACCGGTCGACGGCACCGACGTGCTGTCGTTCGGCAGTCTGCGACTCGATGTCGAGCATCGGTACGTGTTCGACGGGCCGGCTCGGTTCATCCGGCTCGGCCCGAAGAAGTTCGCCGTGCTGCGGGTGCTGGTCGAGGCGCGGGGAGTGCCGCGCAGCAGGAGTGGGATCTGGTCGTCGTTGCCGCCGCACGACCGGCCCGCAACGATCGCCGCGGTGGGCGTGCTCATCCACCACCTCCGGGAACGACTCGGGCCGGACCGGATCATCACAGGCGGGGGCGGCTGGCGGCTGGCCGGCCCGGCGAAGCCCCCGCCGCGCGGCGGAGTGGGCCGGCGTGCGATTGGAACGCACGACCAGCGAAACCTGGCTGGCCGGGCAGAATGCGCCCGTCAAGCTGAGCCCCCAGCAGGCCGAGGCGTTGCAGGTGCTGATCGATGCGCAGGGCGAGCCTCGTAGCGGCGCACAGGTCCGGGACGGGATGAGCGTCAGGGCGCGCCCGAAGAACGCCCTGGCGGTGGGCAGCGTCATCGCACGCCTGCGGCGCAAGATCGGCCGGGACCGGCTGGCCACTGGCAGGGCCGGCTGGTGGTTGACCGATCCGGCCCTCGCCCAGGTAGGAGGTGAGCGGAGGATACCGATGCGAGCCCAATGCGGATAGTGTCCTCGGCCGTACTGTCCGCTCGCCTGAAGGGTTCTGCCATGGCCTTTGGTCGTCGATGGCTGGTGCGAACTGCCGCCGCCGCGCTGCTCCTGCTTGCCGGGATGGCTATCCCCGCCGGTCCCGCCTCGGCGGCGGACCCGGGCGCGAGGTTCACGCTCGATCTGCCCGGTACGACGATTCCGCTGGGGGTCGAAAAGAAACGGGTCCACCTGCGACTCACCAATCTGACCGACCAGACCCCGAGAGAGATCATTTTCTACGTCCGCCCCTCCGAGTTGGACTGGTCGTACAAGGCCGCACTCATCTGGCCAGAGGGCGGTGGCTCCGGTGAGTGCGACGGCGACCACTCGGGCTGGTACTGCCGTATCGAATCGAGCCTGTTTCCGGAGCTGATGCCGGCACCCGGTGGGACGGTTGATCTGCCCATCGATATTCAGGTCTACGAAAAAAAGAAGCCCTACGAAGGCAGGTTCCACGTCGAGGCTGGCATGGCCTGGGGCGAGGACAAGATGCAACTCAGTGCCAGCAAATGGTTCACGCTCACGTTGGTCGACGATCCCGAAGCCGACCTGTCGGTGGTGGCGCCGGACGTGAAGCAGTCGGTGCGGGTCGGTGCGGACGGCCGGCTCGAATCCACCGGGACGTTGAACCCGGGCGAGACGGGCGCGGTGCGGTACCGGGTCGTCAACCAGGGCCGGAAGGCAGTCAGCGGCGTCAAGGCCACGCTGCACCTGCCCAAGGGTGTGACGTTCACCCGACCGCCGAAGGAGTGTGCGGTCGGCGACGACGGGCGGTCAGCGGTCTGTACCTACGACACGCTCGCGCTCGTACCGGTCGGCCAGGGCACCGACCCGAATGACAGCATCTACTCCGCCGTCGAGTTGCACAATCTGGTGACGGCGTCGGCCTCCGTCACGGCGCCCGTCACGTTGGCGGGCGGGACCGTGCGGGTCGAGGGCCTGACCGAGCGGACGGATGCCCGCTCCGGCCCGGAGCATGCCGTGCTTCCGGCGAACGCCGTCGCCGTACGGGCAGCCGATGTGGACGACAGCGACAACGGGGACGGGTTCGCCGTCGTGGTCGCCGCGAGCGGCAGTGGCGGGGACGGCGGCGATGACGGCGGCAGCGGTGGCGGCGGGGGTGATCTGCCGATCACCGGGCCGCAGTCCGGGCTGATCGCCGGAGCCGGTCTCGCCATGGTGGCGGGTGGCGGCATCATGTTGCTCCTCGCCCGGCGCCGCCGCGCGGTCCCGATGCGCGGGGACGAGACGCCCGCTGTCTGACCTGTCTTCCACCGGCCCGCGACGGCCGTTCACGTAGAGGGGCGGGATGGTTTCCCATCCCGCCCCTCGCTTTCCAGCAGGCACGTCGTGGCGTGTACGAGCACCACCGCATCTGACGCACCGCTACCACTCCGTCGTCTCGTAGACACGCTCAGGCGGTGTGGCTTCGCCGGATCGTCGGCCCAAGCCCAGGCGTTCTCCTGCGAGGCGGTTGCCGTACCGGTGCCACTCAGGAAGTTGTTAAGCTGGTGCTGCGCGGCGGAGACCGCGATGAGAGTGCGAGGGAGCGGACTGTGGTGACGGGGGACGACGACATCTCGGGGTGAGCGGCCCCGGCCGCCTGCTGCCGGCCTGCGCCGGTGCGGCGTGTCTCGTCGTAGACCTGTCTGCCCGACCGGGGCGTCTGTCGCGTCCCCGGCTCTCTTTCCGAGGGTGTCTCCCCGATGTCTGACGTCTGCATTGTTTGTACGAACCTGTCCTTTTCCTGGCCGGACGACACTCCGGTCTTCCGGGACCTGTCCTTCACTGTGCCGCCCGGCCGCACGGGCCTGGTCGCGCCGAACGGCGCCGGCAAGACGACCCTGCTCCGTCTGATCGCGGGCGACCTCATCCCGACCGGTGGCAGCGTGACAGTCGAGGGTGTGCTCGGCTACCTGCCGCAGGACCTGCCCCTGGCCGGTGACCTGACCGTCGCGGAGGTGCTCGGGGTCGACGCGGCCCTCGCGGCACTGCGCGCCATCGAGGCGGGTGACGCGGCGGAGGAGCACTTCACGGCCGTCGGGGACGACTGGGACGTGGAGGAGCGCAGCCGCACCGAACTCGACCGGCTGGGCCTCGGTGACGTGGGGTTGGACCGCCGTCTGCGCACTCTCAGCGGCGGGCAGGTGGTGTCGCTCGGCCTGGCGGCGCAGCTGCTCAGGCGCCCGGACGTGCTGCTGCTCGACGAGCCGACCAACAACCTCGACATCGACGCGCGGCACCGGCTGTACGAGGTGCTGGAGGGCTGGTCCGGGTGTCTGCTGGTGGTCAGCCACGACCGGGTCCTGTTGGACCGGATGGACCGCGTCGCCGAACTCGACCGTGGTGAGGTTCGCCTGTTCGGCGGGAACTTCACCGCGTACGAGGAGGCGTCGCGCGTGGCACGCGAGGCGGCGGAGCGGACCGTGCGTAGCGCCGAGCAGGACGTGAAGCGGGAGAAGCGGGAGATGCAGCAGGCCCGGGAGCGGGCCGACCGGCGGGCCAGCAACGCCGCCCGCAACCTCGGCAACGCCGGTCTGGCCCGCATCGTCGCCGGTGGGCTCAAGCGCAGCGCCCAGGAGTCGGCCGGCCGGGCACAGCAGGCACACGCCAACCGGGTCAGCGAGGCCCAGACCCGGCTCGACGAGGCCAGTCGGACGCTGCGCGACGACCAGGCCCTGACCCTGGACCTGCCCGACACCACCGTTCCCGCCGGCCGCACCGTGTTCACCGGCGAGCGTATGCAGGTCTACCACGGCGACCGGGCCGTCTTCGCCGGCGACGGCGCCGACCTGACCATCCGGGGACCGGAGCGGATCGCGCTGACCGGCCCCAACGGCGCCGGGAAGTCCACCCTGCTGCGTCTGTTGCAGGGTGAACTCCACCCCGACGCCGGGCAGGTGCACCGCGCCGCAGGCCGCGTCGCGTACCTGTCGCAACGCCTGGACCTGCTGGATCTCGACCGGACGGTCGCGGAGAACTTCGCCGCGTACGCCCCCGACCGGCCGCAGGCCGAACGGATGAACCTGCTCGCCCGGTTCCTGTTCCGCGGCGCCCGAGCCCACCTCCCCGCCGGCGTGCTCTCCGGCGGCGAACGGCTGCGCGCCACCCTCGCCTGCGTCCTCTACGCCCAGCCGGCACCCCACCTGCTGCTGCTCGACGAACCCACCAACAACCTCGACCTGGTCAGCGTGGGCCAACTGGGTAGCGCCCTCACCGCCTACCGGGGTGCGTTCGTGGTGGTCAGCCACGACGAACGGTTCCTCACCGACATCGGTGTGCAGCGGTGGCTCCGCCTCGATGGCGGCCACCTGCGCGAGATCCCCGCACCCGACCGCGCCTGACCGCCGACTCCGCCCGGCTCCGGGCCACGGGCCGTGCCGGCCCGTGGCCCGGAGCACCCCGAAGGTGACCCTCCATGCCCGAAGCACTGCTCGCTCACGACCTCGTCCACACCCTCGGCAGCCGTCGCGTGCTGGACGGGGTCTCCCTCACCGCGGCCCCCGGCCGCCGGATCGGCCTGATCGGCGAGAACGGCACCGGCAAGTCCACCCTGCTCCGCCTGCTCGCCGGTGCGGACGAACCGGACGCCGGCACCGTCGTTCGCCCACCGGACCTCGGATACCTGCCGCAGGAAGCCCCCTACGACCCGACCGCGACCGTGGCGGACGTGCGCGACGACGCCCTGCGCGAGGCCCGTGCCGTCCTCACCGACCTCGATCGGCTCGCCGACCAGCTCGCCCGCACCGCTGACGACACACCCGACCACGAACGGCTGCTCGCCGAGTACGGCGATCTGCTCGACCGCGCCCAGGACATCGACGCCTGGGGTGCCGAGCGACGTGCCGGCATGGTCCTCGCGGCACTCGGTCTCGGCGACGTGGCACCGGAGCGGGCGCTCGCCGCGCTCTCCGGCGGCCAGCGCGGCCGGCTGGCGCTCGCCGCCCTGCTCGTCCGCCGGCCCTCGGCGCTGCTGCTCGACGAGCCCACCAACCACCTCGACGACGTCGCGGCGGCCTTTCTCGAGCAGCAGTTGTGCGACCTGCCCGGAGCCGTCATCGTAGCCAGCCACGACCGGGCCTTCCTCGACGCGGTCTGCACCGACCTGATCGACCTCGACCCCGCTGTCGCCGGCCCGGTCCGCTTCGGCGGCACCTACCGCGACTATCTGGCTCACCGGCGCAACGAGCGGGAGCGCTGGCAGCGACGCCACGCCGAGCAGCAGGAGGAACTGGCCGAGCTACGCCGGCAGCTCGAGGTGACCGCGCACGAGGTCGCGCCGGGCCGGGACCGGCGCGACAACGAGAAGATGGGATACGGCCACACCGCCGGCAGGGTGCAGAACCAGATCGCCCGACGGGTACGCGCCGCCGGCCGCCGGCTCGACGACCTCGAACGTACCGCCGTCGCGTCACCACCCGAACCGCTGCGGTTCCGCGCCACCGCGCTCGCCACCGCCACCGCCGACGGGACCATCGTCAGCCTGCGTCACGTGCGGATACCCGGCCGACTCACCCTCGACCGTCTCGACCTCGCCGCCACCGACCGGCTGCTGGTCACCGGCGCCAACGGTGCGGGCAAGTCCACGCTCCTCGCCGTCCTCGCCGGCCGGCTGGACCCGGCCGGTCACGTCCGGCGCCGCCCCGACCTGCGCATCGGCGTACTGACCCAGGACACGGTGTTCGACCGGCCCGAGCGCACCGCCGAGGAGATCTACGCCGACGTCCTGGGCCAGGTGCGCGCCGACGCCGTACCGCTGGACGACCTCGGCCTGCTCACCGCCGCCGACGCGCGCCGGCCGGTCGGCGAGCTGTCGGTCGGCCAGCGACGCCGGCTCGCCCTGGCCCTGTTGGTGGCCGACCCACCCGACCTGCTGCTGCTCGACGAGCCCACCAACCACCTCTCGCCCCGACTCTGCGACGAGCTGGAGGACGCCCTCGGCGGCAGCCCCGGCGCCGTCGTGGTCGCCAGCCACGACCGGTGGTTGCGCTCCAGGTGGCACGGACGCGAGATCCAGCTACGCGGCACCTGAACGGGTGCCTGCCACGGCCTGCACAGCGAACGCGGGTGAGCGTCGAAGAATTCGATGCTCACCCCGCAAAGCATTCGGGCTGTTCATGCTGGCTGATCCCCGATAGGGTCCCCGCCATCGTCTCAGGCAGGAGGTTTCCGGTGGTCAGGAAGCGTGCGCTTCGCGTTGTCGTCGGTCTCGCCGCACTCTCGCTCGCCGTCGCCGGCTGCGGACGTTCGACCAGCGGTCAGACGCCGCAGGCCGGTGGTTCCGCCTCGGTCGCCGCCGACGCCAAGGCTGCCGACCTGGTCCCGGCCGCCATCAAGGAGAAGGGCGTGCTCCGGGTCGCCACCGCCGAGGGCTACCCGCCGATGGAGATGTACAAGGAGGGGACCCAGGAGCTGACCGGCGTCGACCCGGACCTGGCGGCGGCGATCGCCGGGCGGCTCGGCCTGAAGCTGGAGATGACCAACGCCAGCTTTCCCGGCCTGATCCCGGGCCTGCAGGCCGACCGCTGGGACCTGGCGATGTCCTCGATGAGCGACACCGAGGAGCGCCGTAAGGCCGTCGACTTCGTCGACTACTTCCAGGCCGGCGGCGCGATCATGGTGGCGAAGGGCAACCCGGCCGGGGTGAAGGACCTGGCGGACCTGTGCGGCCGGGCCGTGGTGCTCGCCAAGGGCAGCTCCAACCTCGCCATCGGGGAGAAGCAGAACGCCTCGTGCGCCAAGAAGATGACCATCTCGCAGAGCGAGGACGCCCCGACCGGCCTGCTGCAGATCGACGCCGGGCGCGCGGTGGCCACCATCGTCGACTACCCGGTGGCCAAGATGCTCGCCGGACAGAGCGGCAAGTACGAGGTACTGGAGGCCCAGTACGAGGCCGGCCCGTGGGGCATCGCGATCGACAAGAAGGACAGCCAGCTGCGGGACGCCGTCCAGCGGGCACTCCAGGAGCTGATCGAGACGGGCGAGTACGCCAAGATCCTCGAGAAGTGGGGCGTGCAGGGCAGCGGTGTGCAGACCGCGACGGTCAACGACCAGAAGTGAGCACACCGGTGGATGCGACCGTCAAGGGCCCGGCTTCGGCCGGGCCCGCCAGCCCGGAGGTGAACCGGATCAGCCACCCGCTGCGACCGGGGCGCTGGCTGGCCGCCGGGGCGACCGTCCTGATCCTGGCCTGGCTGGCCTGGACCATCGCGATCAACCCGAACCTGCACTGGGACATCGTCGTCGAGTACCAGTTCGACCGGGTCATCCTGGAAGGGCTCTGGGTCACCGTCCAGCTCACGGCCGCCTCCATGGCGATCGGCGTGGTGCTCGGCGTCATCGTGGCCCTGATGCAGGTCTCCGACAGCCGTACCCTGCGCGCCGGCGCCATGGCATACGTCTGGTTCTTCCGCGGCACGCCGCTGCTGGTGCAGCTGATCTTCTGGTTCAACATCGCGCTGATCTTCCCCGAGATCGGGCTGGGCGTGCCGTTCGGCGGCCCGAAGTTGGTGACCTGGGAGACGAACACCCTGGTCACCGGATTCGTCGCGGCGCTGCTCGGGCTGAGCATCAACGAGGGCGCCTACATGAGCGAGATCGTCCGGGCCGGCCTGCGCTCGGTCGACCCCGGCCAGCAGGAGGCCGCGGCGGCGTTGGGCATGTCGCGCACGAAGATCATGAAGCGGGTGGTGCTGCCCCAGGCGATGCGGATCATCGTCCCGCCGACCGGCAACCAGTTCATCTCCATGCTGAAGACCACCTCGCTCGTCTCGGTGATCGCCGGCGCCGACCTGCTCACCGTCGCCCAACGGCTCTACCTGACCAACTTCGAGGTGGTCGCCCTGCTGATCGTCGCGTCCATCTGGTACCTGGTCCTGACCACCGTCGCCAGCATCGGCCAGTACTACCTGGAACGCCGGTTCAGCCGTGGCTTCGGCGCCACCGCTGCGGGCACCCTGCGCGGGCGGATCACCCGCAACCTGCGCTTCACGGGGAGCGCGCCATGACCCCGCCGATGGTGCAGTGCCGGTCCCTGCGCAAGAGCTTCGGCCGCGTGGAGGTGCTGCGCGGCATCGACCTGACCATCGAACGCGGCCGGGTGGTCTGCGTGGTCGGCCCGTCCGGATCCGGCAAATCCACCCTGCTGCGCTGCCTCAACCACCTCGAGGAGCCGCAGGCGGGTCGGGTCTACGTCGACGGGGAGCTGATCGGGTACGAGGAGCGCGGCGGCCGGCTGCGACCGCTGCCGGACGCGCGACTGCGCCGGCAGCGCGAGTCGATCGGCATGGTCTTCCAGCGCTTCCACCTGTTCCCGCACCGCACGGCCCTGGAGAACGTGATGGAGGGCCTGGTCGCGGTGAAGGGCGTCCGGGCGGCCGACGCGCGACGGCGCGCCGCCGACCTGCTCGACCGGGTCGGCCTGGCCGACCGCGCCCACCACTACCCGGCACAGCTCTCCGGCGGTCAGCAGCAGCGGGTGGCCATCGCGCGGTCCCTGGCCATGTCGCCGAAGCTGATGCTCTTCGACGAGCCGACCTCGGCGCTCGACCCGGAACTGGTCGGCGAGGTGCTGGAGGTGATGAAGGACCTCGCGGCGAGCGGGATGACCATGATCGTGGTGACCCACGAGATGGGCTTTGCCCGGGAGGTCGGCGACCACCTCGTCTTCATGGACGAGGGCCTGATCGTCGAGCAGGGGCCACCCCGCGAGGTGCTCGCCGCGGCGCGGCACGACCGTACCCGCGCCTTCCTGTCCAAGGTGCTCTGATGACGCGGTTGGGCCTGCTGGTCACCGGCGGGGACGTGATCGACGGCAGCGGCTCGCCGGCCCGCCCCGCCGACGTGGGCGTCCGGGACGGGCGGATCGTGCTGCTGCCGCCGGGCAGTCGCACGCCCGCCAGCGAGGTCATCGACGCGAGCGGGCTGGCCGTCACGCCGGGCTTCATCGACGTGCACACCCACTCCGACCTGCTCGCCGGCGACGACGCGCAGCGGGAGGTGCTGCGCCGGGCGCCGCTGGTCCAGGGCGTCACCACGGAGATCTGCGGCAACTGCGGGATCAGCCCCTTCCCGGTCCCACCCGAACGCGCCGGGCCGGTGCGGGAGCTGCTCGCCGCGACCTTCGGTCCGCCCGCCTCGGCGTACGCGTCGTTCGCCGAGTTCGCCGACGCGCAGGGCGTGGCCCGGCGCAACCACCTCGCCGCCCTCGTCGGACACGGAACGTTGCGCGCCGCGGTGGTCGGCTTCGCCCAACGGCGGGCCACGCCCGAGGAGACCCGGCGGATGTGCCGGCTGCTCGACGAGGCGCTCGCCGCGGGCGCGGCCGGCCTGTCGACCGGCCTGATCTACTCCCCGGGCGTCAACGCCGGCACCGACGAGGTCATCGCGCTGGCCCGGGTAGCGGCGGCGCACGGCAAGCCGTACGTGACGCACCTCCGTGACGAGATGTCCCAGGTCGAGTCGGCCCTCGAAGAGGCCGTCGAGATCGCCACCGCGGCCGGGGCGGCGCTGCAGGTCTCGCACCACAAGACGGCCGGGCGGCGCGCCTGGGGCGCCACCGTCCGCACCCTCGCCCGGCTCGAACGGGCGCGCGCCGAGGGACTCGACGTCACCTGCGACGTCTACCCGTACACCGCGGGCAGCACCGCCCTGCACGCGATGCTGCCGCCGTGGCTGATCGCCGACGGGGTGCCCGCGATGCTCACCGCCGTCGCCGATCCGACGGTCCGCGACCGGATCCGGACCGACCTGGTCGCCGGGGTGCCGGGCTGGGAGAACACCGTGGGAAACGGCGGCTGGGACCTGATCCGGGTCGCCTCCGCCTCGCGCAACACCGACGCCCAGGGGCAGACGATCGCCGAGCTGGCCGCCGTGCGTGGCGTCGACCCGGTCGACTACGCCTGCGACCTGCTGGCCGCCGAACGCGGCGACGTCACCATCCTCAGCCACTCGATGCACGAGGACGACGTACGCCGGGTGCTGGCCAGCCGGCTGACCATGCTCTGCTCGGACGGCGTACCGAAGGGGGGCCGCCCGCACCCGCGGTGGGCGGGCAGCTTCGCCCGGGTCCTCGGCCACTACGTTCGTGACGTGGGACTGCTGGAGCTGGCGGAGGCGGTGCACAAGATGACGGCGATGCCCGCCCGCCGCTTCGGCCTGCCAGACCGGGGGCTGCTCGCCGACGGGTACCACGCCGACCTGGTGGTCCTCGACCCGCAGCGGGTCGCCGACGGCGCCACGTACGACGATCCGCTGGCGCCTCCGCACGGCGTGCGGTGCGTGGTGGTCGGTGGCCGGATCGTGGTGGACGGCGGCGAGGTCACCGACGCGCGGCCGGGCCGGGTGTTGGCCGTGCCGGACCGGCAGCCCGCCCGGCCGGGGCCGCGATGAGGCCGGCGGTGCGGGTCGGGGCGATGGTGCGCCGGCTGGACGACGGCCGCACGGTCTCCGCCGAACCGGATCTTGCCCTGCCGCTGGCCAGCGTCGGCAAGGTGCTGCTCCTCGCCGAGGTGGCCCGGCGGCTCGCCGACGCCACGCTCGCGCCGGACCAGCCGGTGGAGCTGCTCGACGCCGACCGGGAGGTCGGCGGCACCGGACTGCTCGGCCGGCTGTCCCCTCGGCGATGGACGGTCGCCGACCTGGCCATGGCGGTCGCCGCGGTCAGCGACAATGCCGCCACCAACGCCCTGCTGCGGCTGGTGACCCTGGAGGCCGTGCAGGAGCTGGCCCGCCGTGCCGGGCTGCGGGACACCACCGTGCACGACCGGATCCGGGCCGAGCGCGGCCCCGACGTGCCGCGGACCTTCGCCACCGGCACCGCCCACGAGCTCTGCGCCTTCCTCGCGGACGTGGCGACGGGGACCTGGCAGAGCCCGCAGGCGTGCCGGCTGCTGCGCGGCTGGCTCGCCGGCAACACCGACCGCACGATGGTCGCCGACTCCGTCGACCACGACCCGTGGTCGAGCGACGGCGTCCGGGTGGCGAACAAGACCGGCACCGACACCGGGGTACGCGCCGACACCGGGATCGTGTCCGGCCGGCACACCGTCGTCTACGCCGTGATCGCCGCGTTCGAGCCCGGGGCCGAGCGGGAGGCCGTGGCCGAGCTGCGGCGCTGGGGCGCGGCGGTCGACCGGCTCGCCGGAGCCCACCGCGCGGACAGCTCCTGACTGAGCGTCGCCGCCGCGCCGGCCAGCCGCTCGACGAAGCTGCCGACCACCGGATTGGGGTTGCCGGGGCGCAGCGCCACGCCGATCTCCCGGTGCAGATTCGCGTGGGCGAGCTGCCGCACCGCCACCCCGCCGGGATCGCCCAGGCCGAGCGACGGCACGAGCGCCACCCCGACACCGGCCCGCACCAGGCCCAGCACCACCTCGTAGTGGTCGCTGCGGCAGCGGACCCGGGGCGGGAAGCCCTCGGCCCGCGCCGCCAGCTCCAGCACCGAGACCTCACCCTGCACGCCGAGGGTGGTGATCCACGGGTCGGCGGCAAGGTCTGCGAGCCGCAGCCGCCGCCGCCCGGCGAGCGGGTGGTCGGCGGGGAGCACCACCAGTTGCGGGTCCACCATCAGCGGCTGGACCTTCGTGTGCGGCGACTCCTGCGCCGGGCTCAGCGGATGGTCGAAGACCACCACCAGGTCCAGCTCACCCTGGTGCAGCCGGGGCAGCAGTTCGTGCGGCTGCCCCAGGATCAGCGCCAGCTCCACCTGCGGATGTTCGCGGGTGAAGCTCGACAGGGCGCGCGGCAGCAGCTCGGTGCCGGCGGTGGCGAAGAAGCCGATCCGCAGCATTCCCTGGCGGCCCTTGCCGTGCGTGGCCAGTTCGTCCCGGGCGGCCGACATCAGATCGACGATCTGCTGCGCGTAGTCCGCCAGGCGCTGGCCCGCGGTGGTCAGCCGCAGGCTGCGCGGCCCCCGCTCCACCAGCGCCACCCCGGCCTCCTGCTCGAGGGTGGCGAGCTGGTGGGAGACCGCGGACGGACTCAGCCGAAGCTGCTCCGCGGCGGCGACGATGGTGCCGTGGCGGGCGATCTCGAGGACGACCTGCAGGCGTGCGGTGTTGAACATCGGCGGGCTGCCTTCCCCTGCTCAAGGGCGGTGCGGTCAACCGCCGACCGCCGCCCGGCCCACACTGTCGCACGCCGCCCACGCCTGCTCCACGCCGACCGACGGCACCGCCGACCTGCCGAGACCACAGATCAGTCAAGTGCGGCTGTCGTTGATGTGGACCTGCGGGTGGCCGTGTGCCGGCAGCCCAGCCCAAGCCGCCCCTGGGAGGATGGACCGGTGGACGGTGATCTGTCTGTGGCGGTGGCAGGCCTTCAGGAGGCGTTCGCCCGGTATCCGCGCAGGGCGATGCTCGAAGGCTGCCCGCATTGCCGAGGGCCGGTGCCGGTCGACGATCACGACCTGTTCTCTTTGACCATCAGCCTCGGCAACACGGTCGGCAGCCGTGACGACCTGAAGAGTCTGCTGCCCCTGCTGTTGGAGCGCATGGCCAGCTCCACCGAACTCGACCCGGCGATCGTATTGGGCAAGCTGCCTCGCGAGCAGTGGCGCACCTGGCCCGAAGCCGAGCAGGGCGCTGTCGACGGCTACCTGGATGCGGTGTGGCGCTCGTTGCTGGCGACGTACCCGTCGCAGGTCGGTTCGTTTCTCGACCCGGCCACCTTCCTGGACGCGGTCGTGGCCGGCGGGGAGAGCGTCGAGCGGTTCCTCGATGTCTGGGACGTCACGCTCAGTTCGGCGGCGGATCGCCACCTGGCTGTCACGGTGAACGGACTCGACTTCGCGGACAGGAGGTCGGCGGCGCTTGCCGCCTGGCTGCGCCGCGAGTCGGTCCGCGACCGGCTGTTTCGGGCGTTCGAGCGTGACCACGCCATGTCCTGGGGTGACGACCTGGCGTGGGCCTACGACCTCGTCCGTATGTGACGACACACCATTCCAGATCCAGGTCCAGCGCGGGTGCCGGCTCTCGCGTCCCGCCACGTCGCCGACGGGGCATTATGGCCGGTCGCCCCTCCGTCCACACTGGTCGGACGGTCCGGGGCCGGATGCGTTCGGGGTCGGATTCCGTCCACCCAGATCTGGTCTACGCCGGACAATGTCGATATCGTTACCGGCCAATTGGACGGCCGATGATCATTCGTCGTCAGCTGACCTCCCCAAGCCCCGAGAACAGGAGGACGCGCTCGTGGCCTCACCCGCCGATTCAACGGTCGCCGGCGACGACGTCGAGCCGCAGCGGCCCATTCCGCGGTTTCTCACCGAGTTCACGCCCACCCGGTGGCGCCGTCGGCTGAGCCCCTTTTCGCGCGTACCGAAGCACTCCAAGATGGGCGAGACCTGGCACGTGGCGGCGAAGACCGCCCCGGACGAGCTGGTCATCGTCGACCGCCCGCCGGACATCGACCCCGCCGGAGCCGAAGCCCGCACCTACACCCAGTGGGCGGAACTCGTCGATCGCGCCGCGGCCTGGCTGCACAAGGCGGGCGTGCGCCCGTGGGACCGGGTGGCGATCCTCAAGCAGAACCACCTGGACATCGTCATTCTCGGCTGCGCCATCGCCCGGATCGGCGCCATTCCCTGCATGTTCTCCGGCTCCTACGGACCGGAGGCGATGATCCCGATGCTGGAGCGGCTGGAACGGCCGTTCCTGTTGACCGACCAGAAGCACCTCGACAAGTGCGGCATCACCCCGGAGGTGGTGGCGGAGCTCACCGTACGGACGATCAGCGTCGACGCGGTGGCGGACCGGCCGGACGTGCTGCACCTGGACGACTTCAAGGACGCGCCGCCGGTCCAGCCCAACATGCGTGAGTTCAAGGAGCCGGTGGTCATCACCCACACCTCCGGCACCACCGGCATACCGAAGCTCGTCATGCACTCCGCCGAGTCCATCTACGCGATGGCGATCGTGGAGACCGAGCGGTGGCCCAGGTTCGGGCTCCGGCGCAGCGACACGGTGGCGTTCTGCGACCCTTACACGCACGAGCGGCTCACCACCATGCAGTTGGCGATGGCCGCGGTCGGCCCGCGGGTGCTCTACCTGTCCGACCCGCTTTCGCCGAGGGTCCGGGAACTGCTGGCCGAGCACAAGCCGACGCTGGTGGAGGCGCTGCCGAACATCTATCTCGCCTGGGAGCCGCTGGCCCGCGACCCCGCCGGCCTGTTCAGCAACGTGCGCGAGTACGTCAACTCGTTCGACGCCATCCACACCCGTACGATCCGCACCTTCATGGCCGCCACCAAGCGCCGGTTCCCGATCTGGGTCCAGTCCTGGAGCCAGAGCGAGAACGGCGCGCTGTGCATCCGGCCGTTCTTCCGCTTCGTGGTACGCCGCAGGGGGCACCGGCCGCCGCCGACGCAGTTGATCGGCTGGCCCATCCCGTTCCACGCCAAGATGCGGGCGGTGGACCCGGAGACCGGCAAGGAGGTCCCGCGCGGCCAGGTCGGCCTGATCGAGATCGACCAGCCGGGACGGTGCCTCGCCTACGTCGGCGAGCAGGACCGGCACGACCTCAAGTGCAACGGCAGGTGGTGGAACACCGGCGACCTCGCGGTCATCAACAAGTGGGGTGCCGTGCGGATCGTGGACCGGGAGATCGACCGGATCCCCGGCGGCAGCGCGATCGAGTTCGAGGACCTCATCCTCGACCGGATCGACTACACCACCGAGGTCGTCATCCTCCCGGTCGCCGGTGACCTGCCGGTACCCGTGGTCAGCACTGCGGACGACGTTCCGCTGGACAAGGCCGACTGGGAGCGGGCGGTCGCCGACCTGAGTCCAATGGCCCCGCCGATCCAGATAAAGTGGGACGAGTTCCCGCGAACCGGCACGTGGAAGATCCGCCGGGTCGCGCTCCGGGAGAAGCTGCTCTCCGGTGCCCAGGCGATCGGCATCGGGCGCTGGAACTGACCGTCGTCATCCTCTGATCAGCCCGACGCGGCGCCGGTCCTGACTGTGCCGGCGCCGCGTCGTTCTCCCGAGCACCGCGGTCGAGCGAAGGGTTACTGCCATGTTGGATCTCCTCGGCCGGCTCGCGCACCGGGCGCGCTGGTGGGTGATCGCCGGCGCCGCGGTGTTCCTGGTCGCCGCCGGCAGCTGGGGCGCCGGCGCGTTCGGCGACCTGGCCGTCGGCGGGTTCACCTACGCGGCGAGCGAGAGCTCCCGCGCCGACGAGGTCGAACGGAAGGCGCTCGGCCGTAACGACGCGGACGTCGTCGTGCTGTTCGGCAGCGACCGCTGGACGGTGGAGGACCCCGCGTACGCCGACGCCGCCCGGCGCGTGCTGGACGGGCTGCCGGCGCACCGCGTCGAGGGCGTGACCGACTACTGGCGGGCCAAGGTTCCCGCCCTCGTCAGCACCGACCGGCACGAGACGTTCGCGGCGGTGCAGATCGCCGGTGCCACCGAGAACGAACGCCTCACCAACTACCTGGCCATCAAGGACAGCCTGACCAGCCCGGATCTCGACGTCACCGTCGGCGGGCCGCTGGCGCTGGTCGACGACGTCAACAGCCAGAGCAAGGCGGACCTGACCCGCGCCGAGGCGCTGGCGTTGCCGATCCTGTTCCTGCTGCTGGTGCTCATCTTCCGTAACCTGCTGGCGGCGCTGCTGCCGGTCGCGGTCGGGGTGCTGGCGATCGTGGGCTCGTTGGCCGGCCTGCGGCTGCTGGCGCAGTTCACCGAGGTCTCGATCTTCGCGGTCAACGTGGTCACGCTGCTCGGTCTCGGGCTGGCCGTCGACTACGGTCTGTTCATGGTCAGCCGGTTCCGGGAGGAACTCGGCGCGGGCCACCCCGTCCCGGCGGCGTTGCGGCGGACCATGGTCACCGCGGGCCGCACGATCGTCGTCTCCGCGGTGACCGTCGCGCTCGCGTTGGCCAGCCTGGCCGTCTTCCCGCAGGTGTTCCTCCGCTCCATCGCCGTCGGCGGGGTCGCCGCGGTGCTGCTGGCAGGGTTCTTCGCGCTGACCGTGATGGCGGCGATGCTGTCCCTGTTCGGGCCGCGGCTGCGGGAGCGTCGCCGCAGGCCGGTCGACACCGACCCGAACTCCGGCGCGTGGGCGCGGATCGCGCGGACGGTGATGCGCCGACCCGTACTGGTCGGCGGCGCGGTCATCGCCGTGCTGGTGGTTCTCGGTCTGCCGTTCCTGCGCATCTCCTACGGCTGGCTCGACACCCGGGTGCTGCCCGCCTCGGCGGAGAGCCGGCAGGTCCAGGACGCCATCGAGCGGTCGTTCCCGGACAGCGTCACCCGGCCGGTCGAAGCCATCGTCACCCTGGACGGCCCGGTGACCGGTCCTCCCGGCCGGGAGGAGATCGTCGCGTACGTGGAGCGGGTGACCGCGCTGCCGGGCGTACGGCAGGCGGACGTCAGCGGTCTGGCCGGCGACACCGCGCGGGTCACCGTCCGGTTCGACGCGGAACCGATCTCCGAGCAGGGACGGGAGCTGGTCGACGCGGTGCGCGGCGTCGAACCGCCGCCCTCCGGCACGGTGCTGGTCGGCGGCGACGCCGCCGGGTTCGCCGACCTGATGGACATGCTCGCGCAGCGGCTGCCGTGGATGGCGCTGCTCGTCGTGGTCACCACGTTCGTGCTGTTGTTCCTGTCCTTCGGCTCGCTGGTGCTGCCGGTCAAGGCGATCCTGATGAACGTGCTGAGCCTGACCGCGGCGTTCGGCGCGGTGGTGTGGGTCTTCCAGGACGGCCACCTCGCCGGGCTGCTGCGGTTCACCTCCACCGGCAACATCGACGTGGTGCAACCCATCCTGATCTTCGCCGTCGCGTTCGGCCTGTCGATGGACTACGAGGTGTTCCTGCTCTCGCGCATCCGCGAGCACTACGACCTCAGCGGTGACAACACCGAGGCCGTCGCGGTCGGGTTGCAGCGGTCCGGCCGGATCATCACCAGCGCGGCCCTGCTGCTGGTGGTGGTGATCGTGTCGTTCGCGACCGCGAGCGTGCTGGTCGTGAAGATCATCGGTATCGGGCTCGCCCTCGCCGTCGTCGTCGACGCCACCATCGTCCGGGCGCTGTTGATGCCGGCCACGATGCGGCTGCTCGGCCGGCTCAACTGGTGGGTGCCCGGGCCGCTGCGACCGCTCTACAGCCGGTGGGGGATCCGCGAGGAGAGCAGCCACCTGGACGCGGAACGCACGGCCGCGTAAAGCCGCTCCGCCGCGGTGCCCGCTGGGGAGTCCCCGCCGTGCCAGCCCGTCGTGAGGCGCGCCCGTGGCCTGGGGCCGCCCCAGGCCACGCCGATGGCGGGTTAGTAGATCAACGCCCGGCCGAGGCCCATGTCGGTGAGGCGGGTGGAGTGCACGATGCTCGTGACCTCGACAGCCTTCTGGATGCGTTCCTCCGGCGTGGTGTCGACCAGCCGCCGCCCGTCCCACACCTCGTAGTCACCGATGGCGGCCAGGTGCGCGGCGATGCCTTCCTGGAACCAGTTCTCCCAGCGGGTGAGCTGGTCGGACACCGGCAACTGCTCCCACAGCCGCATGCCGTCGCGGATGAGTTCGACGAGGCGTTCCTTCTCGTCGGGGTGCCGCTGCACGTGCTCGCGGATGATCGACGTGCCGACGGCCAGGTGGCGCACCTCGTCGATGGCGGCGCCCTTCTCCATGTTCGCCATCCGCGGGTCGATCGGTCGCCACTTGCGCTCGCTGAGCTCGAACGACGGGGCGAGGAACCCTTCGACCAGGATCGTCAGCAGCACCACACCGCCGACGAAGTCCTGCTGCTCGCGCACGATCGGCATGCCGTACTCCTCCAACGGGTCGAGGATGGTCGCCTTGTCGTGCGCGGTCTGCTCGGCGATGACGGCGGCGACGTCGTGCTCGTCGATGCCGAGGTTCCGCAGGTGGTTCCGGAAGATCATCGCGTGCCGGGTCTCGTCCATCAGCTGGGTGGCGTAGAACTCGGCGGTCGTGGAGTCCGGCGCGCACGCCACGATGTGACCGATCGCGCGGGCCGCCCGCTCCTCGGCCAGCGCGCGGAACGCGACCTCCTGGATCAGTGCGTCCCGCAGCGGGCCCGGCTCGTGCAGGAAGTCCGGGGTCACCAGCTCCGGCGAGTAGCCCACGATGTTTCCGCGCAGCGTGCGCTGCGGGACGTTGGCGAACCAGTACCGCAGGTCGCAGTCGCGTGCGGTCAGCCGGATGCCCTCCGCGCCGTCGAACAGGGCGGACGCCTGGTCCCAGTCGGCGGCGTCGGCCGCCGTCATCCCCGACCGCTCGTCGGTGCGGGGGGCCGCGGGCTGGGGACTGTAGGTGACCACCGGCTGCGGGCGCGGGCCGGGCACGGTGACCGGTGCCGCGTCGGCGGATCGAGGAGGGGCCGGGGTCGGGGCCGGCTCGATCGTGAGGCCGGGCGCGGGTGCACCGGCCGGCGGGACCACGGACGGCGGCACCGGCGCCGCCGGCGGCTGCGCGGCAGGTGCCTGCGGCGCCGCTGGCGGCTGCGCGGCAGGTGCCTGCGGCGCCGCCGGTGGCTGCGCGGCCGGCGCCGGGGCGCTGTCGTTCATGATGAACGGGCGGGTGCCGTCGAGGTAGTCGACCAGCGGCGACGCGACGCTGGCCCGCGACGGCGGGTGGAACGCGACGCACTGACAGGCCGCGACCAGGTAGGCCACCTCGGGGGAGCGGATGAACGACATGCCTCCGAGCATCTCGACCGCCTGGCGGGCGGCGTCGGTGATGGCGTCCTGCGTGCCGTAGCGGGCCATCAGGACACGGGCCAGCGCGTCGTTGTCCGTCTCGCCGGCCTGCATGGCGCGGGCCGCGCCCTCCAGCAGCTGCGTCGCCGTCTCCAGCCGGGTGCCCAGCGCGGCGCGGTCGGTGACCGCGCCGCGCCCGGCGGCCAACGCGCGTTCGACGAGCGCGCTGGCCATGCCCAGGTACGACGCGGTGATGAGCAGCTCGAACCAGATGAACCCGACGGTCTGCAGGTCGTCGAGCATCCCGTCCGGGCCGTTCTCGGTCGGGATGACCAGTTCCTCCTCGATGAACACGTCGGTCAGCCGGACCTCGTCGCTCTCCGCGCCGGCGAGCACGCTGCTGCCCCAGAACGGGTGCCGGGTGATGCCGCGCAGCGTGGCCGGCATGAGCAGGAAGGCGGTCTGCTGGCCGCCACCCGGTGCGGGCACCGCCACGCTGGCCGTCAGCAGGTCCATCGAGTGGCTCAGGCTGCACGGTTTCTTCGACCCGTTGATCCGGTAGCCGCCGTCCACCGGCGTCGCCGTCATTGAGGGGGAGAGGATCCCCTGGGCCGGGCGGCCCTCGGCGAAGCCCGAGGAGACCAGCAGGTTGCGGCTGGTGATCGCCTCCAGCAGGGCCCACTCCATGCCCGAGTTCTTGATGCTCTCGGCGAAGGTGAACAGCGTCGCCACGGAGAAGTGGTGCATCGTGGTCGCGACCGCCAGTGACGGTGCGTGGGCGCCGATCGCGCGGGTGACCCGTACCGCGTCCAACGGGGACGCGCCGAGCCCGCCGTAGTCCTTCGGGATCACCAGGCTCGGGCCGCCGCTGGCCCGGAACACCGGCAGCGTGCCGCCACCGGAGGCCTCCCGCTGCTCGAACGGGACCGTCGACAACCCGTCGAGCAGCCCCGGCAGGTACGACTCGCAGAGGGCACGGGCCTGATCAAGGGATCGCACAGAATTCCTCCGGAGGCGGACGGTCAACGAGGGATGAGCGAGCGGGCCGCCGCGCGGCGCAGCTTGCCCGACGGGGTCTTCGGAAGGCTGCCCGGAGGCAGCACCACGACCTCCGCCGGACGGGCGTCGACGTCGGCGAGGACCCGGTTGGCGATCGCGTCGGACAGCGCCCTCTCGGCGGCCGGGTCACCGACCAGGCGTGACTCGACCAGCACCGCGAAGGACTCCCGCGCCACCCCGTCGCCGGCCATCAGTCGTACCGCCGCGACGTTGCCGTCCCGGACGCCGTCGACGCCGGCGGCCGCGCGCTCGATGTCGGTGGGATAGATGTTGCGACCGCCCATGATGACGACGTCCTTGCGGCGGCCGCAGACCACGATCTGACCGTCGACCAGGTAGCCCTCGTCGCCGATGTCCAACCAGCCGTCGTCGTCCAGGGCCGGGGCCGGACCGTCCTCGGTGAGGTAGCTCCGGGTAACCGAGTCACCGCGCAGCTGCAACCGGCCGACCTCACGGTCGCCCAGCTCGGCGCCGGAGTCGTCGACGACCCGCACGGTCACGCTCGGGTGGGCGGCGCCGAGCATGGGCAGCCGGCGCACGGCGGTCGGGTGGTCGTCGCCCGCCGGTACCGCCCGCCGGTTCTTCTCCAGCTCCAAGGCGTCGACGGTGTCGAGGAGCATCGGATCCGACAGCGCCGACAGCGAGATGACCAGGGCGCTCTCCGCCGCGCCGTAGCAGCAGTTCACCGCCTCCGGCCGCAGGCCGAACCGGGCGCCGGCCGCGACGAACGCCTCCACCGTCGACGGGTCGATCGGCTCCGCGCCGTTGCACAGGGCCTTCAACCGGGACAGGTCGAGCGAACCGGCGTCGGCGCGGGCGAGCTGCCGGGTCAGGATCGCGTACGCGAAGTTCGGCGCGGCGGTGATCGTGCCGCCGTACCGGCTCATCAGTTCCGCCCACACCATCGGACGGCCGAGGAACTCCGCGGGCGTGACCATGACCAGGTCGATGCCGGTGAACATGGGCAGCAGCAGGCAGCCGACCATGCCCATGTCGTGGAACAGCGGCAGCCAGCTGACCAGCACGTCGTTGTCGCCGCACTCGAGGTGGGCCGCGGTGTCGACGAGGTTGGCGTGGATGTTGCGGTGGGTGATTCGCACCGCCTTCGGCTCGGCGGTCGAGCCGCTGGTCAACTGGAGCAGCGCGGTGTCGTCCTCGGCGGCGGGCACGACGGTGAACTCCCGGTCGTTGTCCAGGTCGCCGATCATCCGGTGGGGGACGCCCTGCTCACGCAGCACGCCGGCCATCGCCTCGAACGGGGCACCCACCAGCACCAGACGCGCGTCGATCATGCGCAGGACACGCAGCGTGTCGTCGCGCCAGACGGACAGGTCGGTCCGCGGGGTCGGCTGGTGCAGCATGGTCACGCTGCCACCGGCCAGCCACGTCCCCTGGGCGACCCGCGCGACCTCCCCCGGGTCACCGGCCAGGACCGCGACGGCCTGGCGGGGAGCCAGGCCGCCCGCGACCAGTGCCGCCGCCGTACGCCGGGCCGCCTCGTGCAACTGCCCCCAGCCGCGCCGCACCGGGTTCGCGGGGGCGCCGGTGACCATGCCGCCCGGCGACCGCCCGGCGGTGCCGACGACGCCGTCGACGAAACGGCTCACCTCGATCTCGCCTGAATCATGCGGGACAGCGTAGACAGGGCGATCGACAAAGACCATAGATCCTTTGTGGAGTCCGTACGGGCGATTGTGTTGGCCGCCGTGACCGATGGAGGATGATCGCTGCCCGGTGGGTGACCGCGGCACCGACGTTGATGATCGCGGAAGGGCGGCCGCCTGAATGGGTGACTCCAGGACGCAGTGGTGGTTGGATGTCGTACGTACCCAGGCGGCCGAGGTGCTCGGTCGGCCGCGTGGTGACGTCACTGCCGACGGTGCCTTCGCCGAGCTTGGCTTCGACTCACTGACCGCGCTCGAACTGGCCGACCGGCTGTCCGAGGCGAGTGGGCTCCAACTGTCCGGCACCCTCGCCTTCGACTACCCCAACCCGTCGGCCCTGGCCGGGTACCTGGCCGAACAGGTCGGCGGCCCGGACGCGGACCCGCAACCGGGGCGCCGCGTGGCCACGCCGACGGCCGGCGAGCCGGACGGCACGCCCTCGGATGCGTCCGAGTCGATCGCCATCGTGGCGATGGCCTGCCGTTTCCCCGGCGGAGCGGCCACCCCCGAGGACTTCTGGACCTTCCTGGCCGACGGCCGCGACGGCATCGGGCCGTTCCCGACCGACCGGGGCTGGGACCCGCAGGTGTTCCATCCCGACCCCGACCGTCCCGGCTCCACCTACGCCCGCCACGGGGGGTTCCTCTACGACGCCGGCGACTTCGACGCCGGCTTCTTCGGCCTGTCGCCCCGCGAGGCGTTGGCCACCGACCCGCAGCAGCGGCTGATGCTGGAGATCTCCTGGGAGGCGCTGGAACGCGCCGGCATCGACCCGCGCACGCTGCGCGGAAGCCGCACCGGCGTGTACACCGGCGTCATCGCCGGCGACTACGCCCCGCGCCTCGGCGCCATCCCGCCGGAGGTCGCCGGCTTCCTGATGGCCGGCAACGCGTCCAGCATCGTCTCCGGCCGCGTGTCGTACACGTTGGGCCTCGAAGGACCCTCGCTGTCGGTCGACACCGCCTGCTCGTCGTCGCTGGTGGCGCTGCACCTGGCGGCCCGCTCGCTGCGTACCGGCGAGTGCGACCTCGCACTGGCCGGCGGGGTCACCGTGATCGGGACGCCGTTGGTGTTCACCGAGTTCAGCCGCCAGGGCGGGCTCTCCCCGGACGGGCGGTGCCGGTCGTTCGCCGCGTCCGCCGACGGCACCGGCTGGGCCGAGGGCGCCGGTGTGCTGGTCCTCGAACGGCTCGCCGACGCACGCCGGCACGGCCGGCGCGTCCTGGCGGTCCTGCGGGGCAGCGCGGTCAACTCCGACGGGGCGTCCAACGGCCTCACCGCGCCCAACGGTCCGTCCCAGCAACGCCTGATCGCCGACGCGCTCGCCGACGCGGGCCTCGACGCACCCGACGTGGACGTGGTGGAGGCGCACGGCACCGGCACCCGGCTGGGCGACCCGATCGAGGCTCAGGCGCTGACCGCCGCGTACGGCTCCGGCCGGCAGCGTCCGCTGTGGCTCGGGTCGGTCAAGTCGAACATCGGACACACCCAGGCGGCGGCCGGCGTGGCCGGGGTCATCAAGATGGTGCTGGCGCTGCGGCACGGCCGGCTGCCCCGCACGCTGCACGTCGACGAACCCACCCCGTACGTGGACTGGTCCGCCGGCCCGCTACGGCTGCTGACCGACGAGCAGCCCTGGCCGGCCGGCACCCGGCCGCGTCGCGCGGCGGTGTCGTCGTTCGGGATCAGCGGCACCAACGCGCACGTCATCGTCGAGGAGGCGCCGCAGGACGAGCCCGTCGCCCCGACCGACAGCGCGGCTGTGCCGGTGCCGCTGGTGCTCTCCGCGCGGACCGTCCCCGCGCTGCGCGAACATGCCCGCCGCCTCGACGCCTACCTCGACGCCCACCCCGACCTGCCGGCCCGCGCGGCGGCGGTCGCGGCAGCCCGCCGTACGGCGTTCGAACAGCGCGCCGTCGTCCTCGACCGCGACGCCCTCGCGGCGCTCGCCGCCGGGCAGGACGCCCCGGCCGTGGTCACCGGCACGGTAAGCGAGGGCAGGCTGGCCCTGGTCTTCCCCGGACAGGGATCGCAGCGACCCGGGATGGGGCGGGAACTCGCCGCGGTCGAACCGCGCTTCGCCGCCGCCCTGGACGAGGCCTGCGCCGCACTGGACCGGCACCTGGACCGTCCCATCCGCGCGGTCATCGACGGCGACCCGGACCTGCTGGACCAGACCGAGTACACCCAGCCGGCGCTGTTCGCCGTGGAGGTGGCGCTGTACCGGCTGCTGCGACACTGGGGCGTCCGGCCGGACTTCGTCCTCGGCCACTCGATCGGGGAGATCACCGCCGCCCACGTGGCCGGCGCGCTGTCGCTGGACGACGCCGCCCGCCTCGTCGTCGCCCGCGGACGGCTGATGCAGGCGCTGCCCGCCGGCGGCGCGATGGCCGCGATCCAGGCCACCCCGCAGGAGGTCGAGCCGCTGATCGCCGACCCCGCGGCGCAGGTCGGGCTCGCCGCCGTCAACGGCCCGACGTCGGTCGTCATCGCCGGCCCGCAGGGCGCGGTGCAGACCGTCGCCGACGCGTTCGCCGCACGAGGCCGCAGGACCACCCGGCTACGCGTCAGCCACGCGTTCCACTCCCCGTTGATGGAGCCGATGCTCGCGGACCTCGCCAAGCTGGAGGCGGACCTCACCCACCGGGCGCCGGAGATCCCGCTGGTCTCCAACGAGACGGGCCTGCCGGTGGACATGATCACACCGGGGCACTGGAGTCGGCACGCGCGGCAACCGGTGCGGTTCGCGCAGGGCGTACGCCGGCTACGCGAGCAGGGGGTGAGCCGGTTCCTGGAGGTCGGGCCCGGCGGCGTGCTGTCGGCCATGGTCCTCGACTCCGTCGGCGACCTGGACGCCGACACGGGTGACCCGACGATCGCCGTGCCGCTGCTGCGCGGCGGGCGCGACGAACGGGACTCCGCCTGGGGCGCGGTGGCTCGCCTGTTCGCCCACGGCGTGGACGTCGACTGGCCCGCGCTGGTCGGCGGGGACGTCCCGCCCGCGGAGCTGCCCACCTATCCGTTCCAGCACCGGCGGTACTGGTTGACCCAACCGGCCCGGCCGCTGCTCGGGGAGCCGGCCGAGACGCTGGACGCCGGAGTGCTGCTGACCGGCGAACTGTCGATCGCCGCCCAACCGTGGCTCGCCCAGCACCGCGTGGGCGGGGCGGTCGTCGTACCGGGCGCCCTGCTGGCGGAGCTGGCGGCGCGCGCGGGCGCGCACGCCGGCTGCCCCGAGGTGGTGGAGCTCCTCCTGCAGGCGCCGCTGGTGCTCCCCGAGGCCGGCGCCGTGGAGACCCGGGTGGTCGTCGCCGGGACGGACGGCGACCCGACCCGCCCGCTGACCATCCACGCGCGCCCACCCGGCGGAACGTGGACGCCGCACGCGACGGGAACCGTCGCCCCGGTGCGGACCAGCGACGCCACCCGGTTGAGGCTGTGGCCGCCGCCGGGCGCGGCGCCGTTGGACACGGACGGCTTCTACGACCGCCTGTGCGCCGGTGGCTACGACTACGGCCCGGTGTTCCAGGGTGTCGGCCGGGCGTGGCAGCGGGGCGACGAGATCTTCGCCGACGTGACGCTGCCCGCCGACGCCGCCGCGACCGAGGGTTTCCTGCTGCACCCGGCGCTGCTCGACGCTTCGCTGCACGCCCTCGCCCTGCTCGCCGACGCCGGCGCGGACGACGGGATCGCGCTGCCGTTCTCCTGGACGGGCCTACAGGTGCACGCCCGAGGCGCCACGGCGCTGCGGGTCCGGCTGACCCGCGACGGCGACGGTGTCGACGTCGTCCTCGCCGACCCGTCCGGTGCGCCGGTCGCCTCGGTCCGGCACGTCGCGCTGCGGCCGATCACCCCCGACCGGCTCGCCCTCGGGCCGTCCGGGTCGGGTGGCGGGTACGAGCTTCGCTGGGTGCCGGCCGCGCCGGTCCGATCCGACCAGCCGGTGGTCTGGCTCGACGAGTTGACGGCCAGCGACCAGGTTCCCGACCTCGTCTTCACCGAACTGCCGCCGGGCGGTGACGACCCGCACCCCACCGTCGCCGCCGCGCTCGACCTGGCACACCGCTGGCTGGTCGACCCCCGGTACCGCGCCGCCCGGTTGGCGGTGGTGACCCGGCGGGCCGTCGGCGACCAGTCCCGGGACCTCGCGCAGGCGGCGGCGTGGGGGCTGCTGCGGTCGGCGCAGTCCGAGCACCCCGGCCGGTTCGCGCTGATCGACCTGGACGACGACCCGGCGTCGCGGCAGGCGCTCGCCGCGGCCGGCTCCGCCGGAGAACCGCAGGTCGCCGTCCGCGCCGGCGGACTGCTGGTGCCTCGGCTGCGCCCGTCGGCCGCCGACAGCCTCGTCCCGGAGACCGGGGCCCCCACCGATTCCGAGGCCGTCACCCGCGTCGGACCACGGCCGTGGGCCCCGCAGGGCACCGTCCTCGTCACCGGCGCGACCGGCGCCATCGGCCGTCTCGTGGCACGGCACCTGGTCGAGCGGCGCAGGACGCGGCACCTGGTGCTCACGTCCCGGCGTGGAGCCGACGCCCCCGGCGCCGCCGACCTGGTCGGCGAGCTGACCGCGCTCGGCGCGGAGTCGGTGCGCGTCGTCGCCTGCGACGTCGCCGACCCGGCGGCCCTGACCGACCTGCTGGGGTCCATCCCCGCCGAGCATCCGCTCACCGCCGTGCTGCACCTGGCCGGTGCGCTGGACGACGGGGTCGTCGAGTCGCAGACCCCGCAGCGGGTGGCCGGAGTGCTGCGGCCGAAGGCGGACGGCGCACGGCAGTTGCACGAGCAGACCCGCGAGTGCGACCTGGCCGCGTTCGTGCTCTTCTCCTCCGCCGCCGGCCTGCTCGGCTCGCCCGGGCAGTCGGGTTACGCCGCCGCCAACGCCTACCTCGACGCCCTCGTCGAGCAGCGGCGCGCGCAGGGGCTACCGGGGCAGTCGCTGGCGTGGGGCCTGTGGGAGCTGCCGGACGGGATGGCCGAGCAGGTCAGCGACACCGGCCTGCGTCGCATGCGCGGGATCGGGCTGACGCCGTTGCCGCCGGGGCGCGGACTTGCCCTGCTGGAACGGGCGCTCGACTCGGACGCGGCGACGCCGGTCCTCGTCGACGTGGACAGCGCCCTGCTCGACGGGCACGACCGGCGGTCGGTGCCGCCGGTGCTGCACGACCTGATGGCCCCGGACCGCCCGGCCGGCGCGGACGTCGCCGGCCGGGGGCTGCCGGCCACCGCGTCGGTCGACCCGGTGACCGGCGGCGCGCCCGGCCCGGTCGGCGGCACCCAGGCGGGAGGCACGGACCTCGCCAGGACCCTGCCCGGGCTCGCTCCCGCCGAACAGGACCGGGTGCTGCGGGAGATGGTGCTCGCCGAGGCCGCCAGGGTTCTCGGCCACACCTCCGCCGCCGACCTGGACGGCACCCGGAGCCTGCCCGAGCTCGGGTTCGACTCGCTGACGGCGGTCGAGCTGCGTAACCGGCTCGCCACCGCGACCGGGCTGACCCTGCCAGCGACCCTGGTGTTGGACTACCCGAACGTGCGGGAACTGGTCGGCTACCTGCGTGGTGAGCTGCTACCCGAGCAGGCGTCCACCGCGCTCGGGGCGCTGGAGGAGCTGACCCGGCTGGAGTCCAGCCTGGCCAGCCTGACAATGGACGGTGTGGCGCGCAAGCGGCTCGCCGACGCCCTGAACCAGCTGCTGTCGCTGGTCGACACCGAGTCGGACAAGGTCGACGCGGCGAAGGACGACTTCTTCGACCTGCTCGACTAGGAGCCCGCCTCGGCCGTCGAGAAAGCGGGCCGTCCTCCATCCGATCGGGCGGCTGGAGGACGGCCCGCGGTCGCTCACCCGAGCGGGGCGGCCTCCACCACGGTGACCTCGATGTCGGAGCCGAACAGCCCGACCAGGATGTCCCGGATCGAGTCGCGCATCGCCGCGCACGCCACCGGGTCGATCAGGCTCGCCAGGGAGGCGATGCCCAGGTCGAATCGGCTGTCGAACTCGACCCGCACCCCCTCGTCGGCCTCGACGACCAGCCACGAGCCGGTGAACGTCGCGAAGTCGCCCGTGGTCTGTTCGAAGTCGATGCGGCGGTTGACCGGGTCGATCTCGTCGCGTTCGGTCCAGACGAGGATGCCCCGGCGGAAGTTCACCTCCCACTTCGACTCCACCTGGGTCGGGCTGACCTGGGTCACCCCGACCGTCCGTACGGTGTCGGTGAACTCCGGATACGCGGCGAAGTCGGCCAACCGGTCGAACGACTCCTTGGCGTCTGCCCTGGGTAGCAGAGCGTGCACGATGACGGAGCACTCCATCGCGGGTGGCCTCCTTAGCTCGGGTTGACGATCACTGCGGCAACCCCCGGATCAGGTGACGCAGGCTGACCCGCCACGCGTCCTCGGCCTGCGCCGGGGTCATCGCGTCCGGTCCGCCGGGAATCGTGCCGAACGACGTCGGCAGCAGTTCGGGGATGATGACCAGCCCGCAGACGGCCACCACGCCGTCCAGCCGCGCCAGGTCCTCGGGAGGTAGGACGTCCGCGAACGCCGGCCGGACCAGCCGGTCCACGATGGACGGATCCGCGATCCGGCCGTCGGGTATGTCCATGCCGCACTCGCGGGCGGTTTCCGTCACCAGTTCGAGGTAACGCTCCACCGGGATGCCGGCGGGCCCGGCGGTCAGCCAGTAGTCGCCCTTGCGCAGGTCGGCGTCGAGCACCGCGCGGATTCCCTGCGCGACCATGTCCTGGGGGACGAGGTCGAAGAACGTGCCGGGATGCGCCGGGATGAACGGGAGCTTGCCGGTCACCAGGTACTCGGCGAGCTGGTGCACTCCCTGGGGCTGACGGATGACGCCGGTACGGGAGTCGCCGATGACGATCGCGGGCCGGACGATCACCGCGTCGATGCCGCTGTCGCGGACCGTCTGCTCGCCGAGGTACTTCGACGTGACGTACTCGTCGGTCCGCGCGGCCACCTTCTCGGTGCCTAGCCTGCCGCCGCCACCGGCGCGGCCGTACCGGGACACGTAGGCGGTGCTGACGTGGACCAGGGTGGCGTCCGCCTCGGCGGCGAACTCGACGACCCGGCCGAGGCCCTCGATGTTGAGCCGGTCCACCTCCGCCTGGTCGGCGGAGAAGTTGACGATGGCGGCCGAGTGGACGACCGCGTCGACCTCGGCGCACAGCTCGCGGTAGGCGCGGCGGTCGAGCCCGAGCGACGGGGCGTGCAGGTCCAGCCGGACCACCCGGTTCGAGCCGCCCGGCAGGCGCCGGTAGGCGGCGGCGATCACGTCGTACCCGGAGAGCTCGGCCAGTACGGCGGTGCCCACGACGCCGCTGGCCCCGGTGACCAGGACGGTACGTCGCGTCATGCGGGGGAGTCGCTTCCGGTGGCGGGGAAACGCGCGGCCAGAGCGGCGCAGGCCCGCTCGAACGAGGCGACCAGCCGTTCTTCCTCGTCGGGGGTCATCGTGGCGGGCGGGGTGAGCCGCAGCACCGGGTGCGCGTTCATCGAGTGGTTGACGACCACGTCGTTGTCGAGCAGGTCCATCAGGAACTCCGCGGCGTGCATTCCGGAGCGGAACTCCACTCCGATGAGCAGCCCGGCGCCGCGTACGTCGGCCACCAGGTGCCCGATCGACCGCACCGTCTCGGTGATCGCCGCAAGTAGCCGCGCGCCCAGGTCGGCCGCCCGCTCCACCAGCTTCTCCTCCCTGATCACCTCGACCGTCGCGCGGACGGCGGCCATGGCGAGGGGGTTTGCGGAGAACGTGGACGTGTGCAGGTAGGGGTCCTTGTCGAACGGGGCGAACGTCTCCGCGGTCGCCAGGGTCGCCGCGACCGGCACCAGCCCGCCGCTGAGCGCCTTGCCGACCAGCAGGACATCCGGCCGTACGCCGTCGCGGTCCGCCGCCCACCAGGTCCCGAGCCGCCCCAGCCCGGTCATCACCTCGTCCAGGACGAGCATCGCACCCCGATCGCGGCACAGCGTCTCGACCGCCTTGAGATAGCCGGGCTGGGGGATGATCACCCCGCCCTCGCTCTGCACCGGCTCGACGACCACGCAGACGTCACGGTCGACGACGGCGGCGAGTTCGTCCAGGTCGCCGAACCTGACGTGGGTGACCTCGGGCAGCAGCGGGCGGAACGGGTCCTGATAGAGCGACCGCGCGGTGAGCGACAGCGCGCCGACGGTCTTGCCGTGGTATCCGCTGTGCATGGAGACCAGCCGGTGTCGCCCGTTCGCCCGGGCGATCTTGATCGCGGTCTCCACCGCCTCCGCGCCCGAGTTGGAGAAGTGCACCTTGACCAGGCCCTCCGGCGCCACCGAGGTCAACGCCTCGGCGGCCCGGGCGGCGGGCTCGTTCAGCAGCACCCGGGTGGACAACGCCTGCCGTTCGAGCTGGTCGCGCACCGCCGTGAGCACGGCCGGATTCCCGGCGCCGACGAAGAACACGCCGTAGCCGGCGCAGTTCAGCAGTTGACGACCGTCCGCGGTGTGCACCACGGCGCCCGTGGCGCCGACCTCCAGTGGTGTGTGGAGCATGGCGGCGACCCGACCCAGCCCCTCGCCGAGATGGCGGCGGTAGATATCGAAGACACTGGAGGACACGGCGGAAGTCTGCCCGAACGGCACGACTCGATCAATGGTCTACTCAGGACAGCGGTCGATGACCGAACAGCCGACCCGTCGAGCATTGCTGCGGGCCTTGACCTTGCTCTAGGGTGCCGGCGTGGACACGTACAGCGAGATCATTTACTCCGTTTCGGACCGGATCGCCACGGTCTCGCTCAACCGTCCCGAGGAGCGCAACGGCTACACGCTGCGGATGGCCGACGAACTCGCGCACGCGTTCGACCGCGCCGACCGCGACGACGACGTCCGGGTCGTCGTCCTCACCGGCACGGGTGAGCACTTCTGCGCCGGGTTGGACATGTCCGTGACGGAGTTCGACACCCCCGACGACCCGGAGGCCGAGTGGGCGGAACCGGCGGGACGGTGCTCGATGCGGATCTTCGCGATGAACAAGCCGGTCATCGCCGCGATCCGGGGCGCGGCCGTCGGCGCGGGAGCCACCATCATCCTGCCGGCCGACTACCGGCTCGCCGCCACCGACGCGCGATTCGGGTACGTCTTCAGCCGGCGCGGCATCTACGCCGAGGGCGCGTCCACCTGGTTCCTCCCGCGGCTGGTCGGGATGGGCTGCGCGCTCGACTGGATGATCAGCGGGCGGGCGTTCGACGCCGCCGAGGCGCTCTCGGCCGGCCTGGTGCACAGCGTCCACGAGCCGGAGCACCTGCTCGACAAGGCGTACCAGCTCGCGCGGACCATCATCGCCACCACCGCGCCGGTGTCCGTGGCGGTCATCCGGCAGATGCTGTACCGGACCAGCGCGCTGGACTCGCCGTACCCGGCGCACCGGCTGGACTCGCGACTCTCCGCCGAGGCCCTGACCAGCGCGGACGCGCGGGAGGGCTTCGACTCCTTCCGGCAGCGACGGCCTCCGGCCTTCCCCGGGCGGGTCAGCAGCGACCTGCCCGACCACCTCCCGTGGAGGAACGAATGACGTCTATGGTTGCGGCATGACTGCGGGAGCGGCCGGGCACGGTCCGGAAATCGCCGAACAGATCACCGTCGCGGCACCGGCGGGGACGGTCTACGCGGCCGTTGCCGACGTACGCCGGATGGCCCGCTGGAGCCCGGAGTGCGTCGCGGTCTGGGTCACCCGGCGCGACGACGGGCAGCCGCGACGGTTCGTCGGCTGGAACCGCCGGGGCCCGTTGCTGTGGTTCACCACCTGCCGGGTCGTCACCGCGACGCCGGGCAGCGAGTTCGCCTTCGACGTCACCACCTTCGGCCAGCCGGTGGCCCGCTGGGGCTACCGGTTCAGCGAGACCGACGGCGGCACCGAGGTGACCGAGTACTGGCAGGACCGGCGCAACGGGACGGCCCGCGTTCTCGGCCGGATCTTCACCGGCAGGGCGTCGGGCGACCGCCCGACCGTGAACCGGAACGGCATGCGGGAGACCCTGCGCCGGCTGAAGCGGGAGCTGGAAGCGGCCTGACCCCGCGGCGGCCGACCGCGTCACGCCGCCCAGGCAACCGGCCGCGTCGGCGACCCCGGATCCGACCTCGGGCCCGCCGCCCGGCGTGCCGGCCCTCGGGACCGGAGGTTCGGTCACGCGCCTGACCCGACGGCGAACCCGGCCTTGACCCGAGGACGGGTAGGGCCGGGTTCGGCGGGCGGGGTCATGCCCCCGTCGTCGCCAGCGTGCGCTCCTGCTGCGGGGCCGCGGGCAGGTCGTGCGACACGCGCGGGAGCCATTCCAGCCACCGGGGCAGCCACCAGTTCTTCTCGCCGAGCAGGGCCATGACCGCCGGCAGCAGTACCGCGCGGACGATCGTCGCGTCGAGCAGCACGGCTGCGGCGAGCCCGACGCCGAGCTGCTTGGGAGCGGCCATCGGCAGCGTGGCGAACAGCGCGAACACGGCCACCATCACCGTCGCCGCGCTGGTGATGACCCCGGCCGTGCGGGTGATCCCCTCGGTGACCGCCAGCCGGGTCGGTAGTCCTCGGTCGTGGCCCTCCCGGATCCGGCTGACGACGAAGACGTGGTAGTCCATCGACAGCCCGAACAGGATGACGAACAGGAACAGCGGCATCCAGTTGGTGATGCCGTCGGCGGCGCGGAAGTCGAGCAGCGACTCGAAGTGACCGTACTGGAAGACGTAGACCAGCATGCCGTAGGCCGCGGCGACGGACAGCAGGTTGAGCAGCACGCCGGTGACGGCCACGACGACGGACCGGAACGACACCAGCAGGAGCAGGAAGGCCAGGCCGAGAACGAACCCGAAGACCAGCGGCAGGGACTTCGCGAGCTGGTCGTTGAAATCCTGGGAGGTGGCGGTGGCGCCGGTGACGCCGACCCAGGCGTCGGGCAGCCGGCCGAGGGTCGCCGGCAGCGCGGTTCCGCGCAGGGTCGCCAGGGCCTCCTCGGAGGTGCGGTCCCCGCCGGAGCCGGACAGCCCGACGCTGACGACGGCGACCGTACCGGCGGGGTTGACCTCGACCGTGATCGGCTCGTGCAACCGGCCGGTCGCCAACGCCTGCTCCTTGAACGCCGCCATCGCACCGTTCCAGGCGGGCCCCGTGACCTGCGGGGCCTTGACCACGATCTCGGCCGGGGCGGCGCCGCCTGGGAACGCCGTCTGGATCGCCACGAACGCCTGCGCGATCGGCGCGCTCGGAGACAGGTCCTCGACACCCTCCCCCTTCGTACACAGGTCCAGTGCGGGTGCGGCGAGCGCGCCGAGAGCCACGGCGGCGAGCACCGCCGAGACCAGCGGGCGACGCAGGACGAGCCGCAGAACCGTGCCCCACACCCGGCCGTCGGAACGGGTGCGGTACAGGACGGGGATCCGGCCCGAATCGACGCGGTCGCCGAGCGCGGACAGCAGCGCCGGCAGGACCGTCAGCGAGCCGAGCACCGCGGTCGCGATGACGAGGATGGTGCCGACGGCAAAGCTGACGAAGGTGGTGTCACGGGTGAGGAACATGCCGGCCATGGCGACGATGACGGTCAGCCCGGAGATCCAGACCGACCGGCCGGAGGTCTGCGCGGCGATGACCAGCGCGCGCTGCGGATCCGCGCCGTTGCGGCGTTCGTCGCGCTCCCGGCGGATGTAGAACAGGCAGTAGTCGACGCCGACGGCCAGCCCGACGAGCAGCATGACGTGCATGGTGGTGTCGACGGTCGGCGCCAGGTGGCTGGTGAAGCCGAGCAGGCCGATCGCGGCGACGACGGCGGTGATGGCGAGCCCGACCGGCAGCAACGCGGCGGCGACCGCGCCGAAGGCGACGAACAGGATGCCGAGGGTGACCGGGATGGAGAGCATCGACAGCCTGGTCAGGCCGGCGTCGAGGTCGTCGCCGACGAGTTTGTCGCTGCTGGCGTCGCCGGCCTGCGCGATGTACAGCTGCGGGTGCGCCCGCTGGACGGCGGCGACGGCGTCGAGGACCGGCCCGACCCGGTCCTTGGCAGTCCGCGGGTCGCCGTGCATGGCGAAGGTGAGCAGCGCCGACTTCCCGTCCCCGGAGATCACCGGCGGCTCCATCGCGTCGGTGGCGCCGGTGGCCTGCACGGCGGCGGTGACCTCGGCGATGGCGGCCCGCCCCTCCGGACCGTCCACCGTCGATGTGCGCGAGCTGACGATCACCATCTCGCCGGCGTGCTCTGTGGGGAAGCCGGCCTGTTCGACGATACGGTCGGCGTGGCCGGACTCGCCGAGGCCGAAGTCGCTGTCGGTCGCCTTGACGATGCCGGCCTGCCCACTCAGGACGGTGACGCCGACGACGAAGACCAGCCAGCCGAGTATGGCGAGCGTGCGGTGACGGGCACTCCACACCGCGACGTGCGCCGCGACGCCGGTGACGTCTTCCCTGGATCTCATGGCTCGAACGGTATGGAGCGCGACGGGGCGGGTCGATCCCGTGAGCCTCCTGGTGGGGGTGGGGACAGCCCTACCTTGACGACCGGGGCGGGGCGGATGGACGTACCGGCCGGCTGGCACCTGCGAGTTCGCGCACCCAAGGCAAGATCCCATTGCGTCGCCCTCGTCCTACGACGCGGGCAAGAAGATCAACGGTTCGTCATCACCGACACTTCGGGCCTGCTGGGGGTACGTCGCCGTCACTCCGGCTGACGGCTTGATCCAGACCGCCCACCCGGGCTGCGCCGCGTGTCCGGAGGCCCGCCCGGCCGCATGTGCCAGGTGGCCCTCGACGAGCACCTTCGCGTCACCGGGCAGCGGCCGGGGCGCGGAAGCGGTTCCTCAGTCGCCGCGATCAGCAGGCCGGCGGCTCCCCCGACGGCGGTGGGTAGGTGCCACCACGAGCCGCGCAGGTGGCAGCGCCGCCTGGCAGCATCTAGCCGCTACCGGACCTAGGCGGACAGAACGGTCCTTACGCCCCAGTGAACGTGAATCAACTACTTATAGCACCCCAAGGGCCAGATGTTGCGAAACCCGGAAAAGCCCTCTTGTTTCATATGAATCGGCCTAACGTTCCTCATGGCTCGTCCTCCTGAGCCGACCAGAAGGGAGTGAGGAACATGTCGATGAGGTTCTTGACCAAGCTCGCCGGCGGGGTGGTGCTGGGCAGCGCCGCCCTGCTGCTCGCTGCGCCCGCCACCGCGCTCGCCGCGACCGACGAAGGTCCCAAGGAGCCCACGACCTCGAACCAGGGGCAGGCGAAGAAGAAGTCAGACGACAAGCCGAAGACCTTCAGCCTGCAGGACAAGAAGGGTAACGGGGTCACCTGCGCTACCAACAAGCAGATCAACGAGCAGAACATCACCCAGATCATCAAGGACAACACCATCACGAACAGCATCGTCACCTTCAACCTGTCCGCGGCGCAGTCAGCGTCGAACGACAACAGGACCCAGCCGAACAACATCGTCGTCTGCATCCGCGACCTCGACGTGGAGGTGGATGTCGAGACCGATCTGCTCGCCGACCTCCTCGGGATGGTCGAGGCCGGTATCGGCAAGGCTGGTTCGCCGGTGGGCCAGCCTGCCGGCAGCAGCGGCGCGTACGCGGGTCCGGACGGAGCCTGGGTGTTGCCGAGGACGGCCGGCGTCGCGGCCGGTGACGGTGGCGCGCTCTCCGACACCAACACCGGTGCCCTGACGGCGGCCGGTGCCGGCATGATGGGCGTTGGCGTGCTCGGTGGCATCGCACTGCTGCGTCGGCGGTCCGCCAATGGCACTGTCGCCTAGAGCGGCCAGGAGCGCCAGCGGCCGCCACGGATTCCCGTGGCGGGCCGCTGGCCTCGTCCTGGTCGTCCTCATCACGCTTACCGGAGCAGGACTGATCACGGTCGCCGCCACGGCTCCTGATCCGGTCGGGCCGCCGCAGCCCGACCCCGCCGCCGCACCGCAGTCCCTGCTCTCACCGTTGGTGGACGAACCCACCACACCAGACCCGACGCCGAGCGAAGCCAACGCGTCGCCGGCCGGGACGACCCACGGCGAGGCGCACAGTGCTCGCGGCCGCCTCGAAGCCGATCCCGGGTCCACCGCGACCCGCCCGTCTCCCGCACCGAAGGTGGCCGGGATGCCGCGATCGCAGCCCACCCGCATCAGGATCCCGCGGATCGGCGTCGACGCGCCGACGGTTCCGCTCGGGCTGGACCGGAACCAGCAGATCGCGGTCCCGCCGCTGAATCAGCCCAAGACGGCCGGGTGGTACAAGCTGGGACCAAGTCCCGGTGAGGTCGGGACCGCGGTGGTGGTGGGCCACGTCGACTCACGCGCCACGGGTCGGGCGGTCTTCTACCGCCTGGGCGCGCTGAAACCCGGAGACACCATCGAGGTGCCCCGCCAAGACGGCAAGAAGGCCCGCTTTGTCGTCGACGGGGTGGCCCGCTACCCGAAGAAAAAGCTCCCGCTTAGCCTGGTCTACGGTCACACCGGCAAGGCGCAGCTCCGCGTGATCACCTGCGGTGGCGACTACGACAAGGCAGCGAAGTCGTACAAGGACAACATCGTGGTGTTCGCGACGCTGGCGTCCTGACCACCACCGTTCGCTGCGTTGGTGGCACGCCGCCCTCTCACGCTATTGACGGAACAGCCACGTCATCGCCTCCAGGCTCTTGCTCACGTAGGCGTCCTGCCCGGTGTCGACTCCGTACATCACGTCCTCGAACAGGGTGCATCGGGCGTAGAAGACCGCCCGGTCGTGCAGGCCCGTGCGGTCGGGCCCAGGTGCGTCGTACCTGGCTAGGGCGAGGTCGAGTGCGTGTGGGCCAAGGTCGCGACAGATCAGGCCGAAGTCGTAGGCGGGGTCGGCGATGGCGGCGTCACTCCAGTCGATGATGCCGGTGACCTCACCGTCGTCGGGGTCGACGAGGACATGTTCGATGCCGAGATCATTGTGGGTGAACACCGACGTGTGCGGTTCTGGCGGCGGGGTGGACTGGAAGAAGGCGTCGACGGCTGGCCGGTGCCGAGGTGGGATGTGCCCGGCGACAACCGAGTAGAACTCCTCGGCGTCGCGGTGCCACTCGATCAGCGGCGTGTCGTCGATGTCGACCAGCCCGGCCACGCGGTCGGCGGGGATGGCGTGAAGAGCGCGGAGCAGTTCACCCAGGGCGGTCGCGACTGACGGGATCAGCGCCGCGCGCGATGTCTCACGAATCGACAGGAGTGGGCGGCCGCGCAGTTTGGGGTACGCCAGAACACCGGTTTCGGCCGCCGCGAGCAGTGGTTGGGGCACCGGTAGAGGTGATGCGGGTGCGACCACCTGTAGTAGCTGACATTCACGGATCGCGCGGGCGGTGCGTTCGTCGGAGTCGGGGTCTTTGGAGATTCGGACCACGAGGTTGTCGTTCACCTCGTACGAAATGTTGTCCAGGCCTGCCCCGAGCGGGACCACCGACGTGACATGAATGTCGGGCAGGTGGGCGGACACCGTTCGCAGTGCGGTTTGTTGATCGTCCCACTCGGATAGGGCTGGGCCGGCTTGCCCGGGCATGGAGCCTCCACGGTGTGATGCGATGACTGGCGTCGGGGATGAAAAGGCTGAAGTGGTCTTGGATGTCTCCGCGTATGCAACGGTGGCCGGTGGACGATCTATGCGCGACACCGTTGGCGTCGGCGTGGCCGGAAACCCATCACAGCGAGGCCGACAATCACGGTGACCACGCCGGCGGCCAGCCAGCCGGGTGACCCACCCGTGACGGGTTGACAGTCGGCGACGCACAGGATCGGCCTTATCCGGATGAGGTCGGCCCCCTGCAGCATCCATAACAGGCCGAGCAGGACGAGGGTCATTCCGGCGACCACCCTCGCGGTCCTACGCCATCTCACGGCCACGCCCCTTCCGGTTGGGTGAGGGATGGGATGCGCCAGGGGTATCCCGCAGTCGGTGTCGCTGTCGCGAGGCCGGCAACCGGCGGCGAGTCGCCGGCCCGGCGCCAACGGCCGGGATGGGGGATGGCAGTGGTGAAGCCCTGGGTGGGCACCGCCTCGGAGATGCCGACGAGGTGGGGCTGGGGCATGCTGCTCCGTTTGGCTAGGCTCAAGTAATCAAGCAACCTTAGAAGGCGAGATTATAAGGTGCCCGAAGGATCCACAAGCGACCAGCCGTTCCTCCCGCAGCTCATCGGTCAGGCGTTCAACCTGATCCTCGACCAACTCCACCACCACCTCGTCGAGACCGGACACGGCGATCTGCGGCCCACCCACTACCTCAACGTGTTCCGGTTCATCGACTGTGACGGCACCCGGCCCACCATCCTGGCCAGGCGAGCCGGGATGACCCCTCAGGCGATGAGCGAGCTTGTGGGTTACCTGGAACAACGCGACTACGTGCGGCGTGTCCCTGACCCCACCGACGGCCGCGGTCGCGTCGTCGTCTACGCCGACCGCGGCACCCGGGCCGCCGAGGTCGCCACGAGATTCTTCGCGGACCTGGAGGCCCGCTGGGGGGCCGTGGTCGGACACGACCGCCTCCAGGACGTGACGTCCGCACTCGCCCAGATCCTCAACGCCTCTCCTCGTGGAGCCGACACGTCGAGAGTCCCCGCACCGTGACACCGTCGCCCCAACACTCGCCGACCGGCGGGAAGCCCCAGCTTCCACCACGACACGAGGACGGCTGGCGTCGAACGCCGGTCTTCGCCGGCCCGTCATGCTCGAGCTGCGGCACGGTGGTCGCCCGGCCCCACTCGGTGTCCAGCGGCGTGGCGTACGCCGCGGATCGGGATGCCCGGCCACCTGGGCAGGCTCGCCGGCGCCGGCGACGTGCAGCCCAGCCGTCACGGCTCGGCGCGGTCAGCCGGCCGGCGGGATCTTCCAGACCTCGTTGAAGGCGATGCTGTCGAAGAACGCCGTCCCGTCGACCACCTTGCCGTCGCGGAAGGTCAGGAACCAGGCGACGGTGCTGTCGTGGGTGGTGCCGGCGACGGTGACGCCGGTGCCGTCGAACACGGCGATGACGGTGTTCGCGTCCGGGTCCTCGTAGATCGCCCGCACGTGCACCGGCCGGTACGGGCTCTCCGGCCTGAATCGCGCGTCGAACGGCCGCAGCGCCTGGGTGACGAAGTCGTCGACGCCGTGGTACGTGCGCGACACCGCCGAGTTGCCCACGATCTCCCACCGCACGTCGGGAGCAAGGATGTCGGAGATGGCGCCGGTGCCGGCGGACCAGTTCGCGAGGGCGCGGGAGACGACGTCCCGGTTCGTCGCCATGAGGCGGACCGCCCTTCTCCTGTCGCGCGGGCGCCGCAGCCGGGCCCGCGCGGCGGCTCGATCGTTCGTGCCGTCAGGTGTTCGGGCCCACTGTATCGACGGTCAGGTCGACCGAGGCCAAGTCGGCGGATCGCGGAAGTCGTACGGCTGCGGCCCGCTATGGTCGCGGCCGCGACGACTGCTGCCAGCACGCACCCCCGCCGGGAGGGGCCGCCGTCGCCGGTCGTCGGGCGGCTGCGGCGGCGAGATCCAGGTGACCAGCACGACCGAGATGATCATGAGGAGGAACCACGACGCGAGCTTCTCCGGCGAAACCGGGTGCCAACCGCTCATCTGGCTCGGGTAGAGCCAAGCCTGCGACCAGGTGGCGACGTTCTCCGCGAGCCAGATGAAGAGGGCGACGAGGAGGAAGGCCAGCAGGAGCGGCATGCGCAAGCGGAACCGGAACACGCGGAACTGCATGACACAGCGCCCGAACACCAGCGCGACGACGGCGACGAGCACCCATCGCACGTCCAGGACGTAGTGGTTGCCGAAGAAGTTGGCATAGATCGCGGTGGCCACGACAGCCGTCACCCAGCGTTTCGGGTAACGCGCGAAACGCAGGTCGAACAGCCGGTTGACCCGGACCATGTAGGAGCCGACGGCGGCGTACATGAAGCCGCTGAAGAGGGGCACCCCGGCAAGTCGCAGGACCCCGTCGGGCGCGTAGGACCACGAGCCGACGTGGGTCTTGAACAGCTCCATGGCCGTGCCGACGAGGTGGAACAGGACCACCACCCGCAGTTCGCGCAGGGTTTCCAGGCGTCCGGCCACCATCCCGATCTGGATGGCGACCGCGGCGAGAGTCAGGAAGTCGTTGCGGGCGAGTGCCGCGTCCGCCGGGTACCAGAGGCGCGCCGCGAGGATGACCGCCAGCATCGCCGCACCGAACACGCACGCCCAGGCCTGTTTGAGCCCGAAGACCACGAACTCGGCCAGCCAGCAGATCGGCCCACGCTCGGGCAGCCGTGCCAGGACCGCGCGGAAGCGGGCATCGATCGCGCGTTCGGCCGTGGTCAGGGCGGCTGGTCCGGACGGGGTACGCATCACCGCGACGCTATCGGCCGGCCCAGCCCGAGCCCGCGCCGGTGGGCGGTGGGTGCCCTGCTCCGGGAGGTCATCCCTACCAGCACGGCCGACGCGGCGTCCTGTCGCTCAGCGGAGTCCACCGCAGGTCACCCCGTCTGCTCAGCCGGCCGGAACTCGTGCACCACCTTCAGGACCGACGAGGTGCCGGATTGGCTGCCCTCGGCCGATCGGCGGGGCGGAGATCCGTCGACCGGGCTCGAACCGGCGTCCTGCCGGTCCCTAGTGCGGTGTCCACTAACGTTCACCGGGTGTCCGGTGGGGTGTTGTGGATCCTCGCCGTGTGGGCGAGCGACTCCCCACCAACGGTTGGTGGGGCGGGCCACCGCGGGCCAAACTGATCCTCGCGCCGCCCTGGGGGCGGCGGGGGTCACGTCGGGACTGGCCGGCGCCGGGTAGGTGCCGGCCGGCTCGACGGTGCGTGACCACCCCAGGCAACACGACGTCTGTCGGGGTGGTGGGTCCGCCGCCCGGGGTGCGGGTGGCGATGCTGGCCGCCGCGACCAGGTCACGGTGGCCCGAAAACTGGCAGTGCGGGCAGGTCAGGGTCCGCCCCCGCGGCTTCGGCACGCGTTGACGGCAGGCAGGGCAGGTCGACGAGGTGCCGCGTTCGTCGACGAGGTGGACGGTGATGCCGGCGAGGGTGGCCTTGTCGGTCAGGATCTGAAGGAGCCGGCCGATCTGCCACTGCCGTAGCCGCAGGTTGTGCCGCCGCCCCGCCCGTATCTGAAGGACGCCGCGTGGGTCGCCGACGTGCAGCACCCCGACCCGCTGGCCGACAGCCCAGGCCACGACGGTACGGGCGGCCTCGTGCTGGGCCTGCCGCACCCGCCGCCGATGCCGACCCTCCACCGCCCGCGCTCGGGCCCGGTACTTCCGCCACCGCCGTGACCCCCGCTGACCCGGCCTCGGCACCCGCCGGGCCACAGCGCGACGGCGGGCTTTGGTGTCGGCCAG
>NZ_JBFAAF010000065.1:0-41687 GCF_040639595.1 Micromonospora sp. NPDC023814 | reverse complement strand
CCGATCTACCAGGAGCTCGCCACGTATCGATCCATCACACGCCGCGCTTCATCGCCTTGTGACCATCCGCCCTGCCGAGTTCCCGGACGCTCACTGAGGCTTGGTGCCGCGGTGACTCGCGCCCTTCAGCTCGACGCCCATCGCTGTCACAGGCCGAAGTTCGTGGCATCGGCCAGGTAGGCCTCGACGTCCGCCTCTGCTGGACTCGTGAGAACGTGACGTACCCACGCGTGACGTTCATGGCCAGTGACGGCAAGCTCCCAGACGCAGCCCACGGCGGGAGTCGTGATTGCCACCAGATGCTCGGGCCGATCCAGCGGCGATCGAAAATAGCGCTGGTACAGGTCGTACCCATGCACCCACCAGTTCACGAGCACGAAGCAGGCCGGGCGCGCGTCGTGGACCACCACGAATCCAACACCATGGGTCCCGTCCGCGTTCGCGACGGGCAAGGTTGCTGCCGCAACCTTGCGGGCAGCATCGACAAGCTGATGGGGCCAACCTCAGCCGCTCAGAAGATCACCCTCAGGGTCTACGCCCAGGCCAACCTCGACGCGACGCGTCAGGCGCTCGGCAGGCTCGACGGGCGGCTGTCGTGACCCCGGCTGCTGTCAGCGTTGCTGTCAACCGGTTGGCTCGCGACAGTGCCCGGCGAGGTATGCCTGATGGAATTGGAGCCCCCGGCCGGGATCGAACCGGCGACATCTCGCTTACAAGGCGAGTGCTCTGGCCAGCTGAGCTACAGGGGCGCGTGGTGTCGACGTCAGCATAGCGACTGACGTCCGGATTTCCCGCTCGGCAGGCCCTGCGAGCACCGGAAACGTCCACGCGTCGGCCCAGCACTCGAAAGAACGGGGGCGATTGATGTCCGACCGTGCCCGAGTGCCCGGAATGCGTATGCCATCCGTCCCATCGGATGCTCTCCGCCTTGGCAGCTCGGGGAAAGCCGTTTACCGTGCAGTGACACGGATGACACCTCGATCATCGGCGCGTCGCCCGTGGGCCGGTGCACACACGTGCCGGCCGCTCCTTCCACTCGGATCGTCCGGCACGTTCCTGCCGGTGAAAGGAAGCACCTGACCATGGCTACGGTCACCTACGCCAAGGCGTCCCGGATCTACCCGGGCACCGAGCGCCCCGCCGTCAACCAGCTCGACCTGGAGATCGGCGACGGCGAGTTCCTCGTCCTGGTCGGCCCCTCCGGTTGCGGCAAGTCCACCAGCCTGCGCATGCTCGCCGGCCTGGAGGACGTCGACCAGGGCTCGATCCACATCGACGACCGGGACGTCACCCACCTGCCGCCGAAGGCCCGCGACATCGCGATGGTCTTCCAGAACTACGCCCTCTACCCGCACATGACGGTGTACGAGAACATGGCGTTCGCGCTGAAGCTGCGCAAGACCTCCAAGGCCGAGATCGACCGGCGGGTCAAGGAGGCGGCGGGGCTGCTCCAGCTCGAGGATTTCCTGGGCCGCAAGCCGAAGGCCCTCTCCGGCGGTCAGCGCCAGCGGGTGGCCATGGGCCGGGCGATCGTCCGCGAGCCGCAGGTCTTCCTCATGGACGAGCCGCTGTCGAACCTCGACGCGAAGCTGCGTGTGCAGACCCGTACCCAGATCGCGTCGCTGCAGGCCAAGCTGGGTGTCACCACCGTCTACGTCACCCACGACCAGATCGAGGCCATGACCATGGGCCACCGGGTGGCGGTCATGCTCGACGGCGAACTCCAGCAGGTGGACACCCCGCGGGCGCTGTACGACACCCCGGCCAACGTCTTCGTCGCCGGCTTCATGGGCTCCCCCGCCATGAACATCAAGACCGTGCCGCTGAGCGAGCGGGGCGCCTCGTTCGCCGACCTGACCATCCCGCTCACCCGTGAGCAGGTCGAGGCGGCCCGCGCCGACGGCGGCGAGGGCAAGGTGACCGTCGGCTTCCGGCCGGAGGACTGCGACCTGGTCAGCCCGACCGAGGGCGGCATGCCGGTCGTCGTCGAGCTGGTCGAGGACCTCGGCTCGGACGCCAACGTCTACGGCCACGCCGCGCTGGAGGGCAACAACGAGCGCTTCGTGGTCCGTACCGACCGGCGCACCATGCCGAACATGGGGGACACCGTGTTCGTCAAGCCGCGCGAGGGCCGCAGCCACGTGTTCAACGCGGCCACCGGCAACCGCATCTGACGTACGGCGCTGAGCTGACGTAGGCGAAAGGGGCGGCCCGCCATCGGCGGACCGCCCCTTTCCGTGTCTGCGGGCTCAGCCCTCGGCGGCCCGGCGGCGGGCCACCTCGGCGAGGGTGACCGCGGCGGCGACGCTGGCGTTGAGCGACTCGACGTCGGACACCATCGGGATGCTCACCGTGAGGTCGCAGGTCTCGCCGACCAGCCGGGACAGCCCCCGGCCCTCGGAGCCGACCACGACCACCAGTGGGCCGACCGCGGCCTCCAGGTCGTAGAGGTCGGTCTCGCCGTCGGCGTCCAGGCCGACCACCACGAAGCCGGCGTCCTGGCAGGCCTTCAGCGACCGGGTCAGGTTGGTCACCTGGGCGACGGGCACCCGCGCGGCCGCGCCGGCGCTGGTCCGCCAGGCGGTCGCGGTGATCCCGGCCGCCCGCCGCTCCGGTACGAAGACACCCTGCGCGCCGAAGGCGGCGGCGGACCGGATCACCGCGCCGAGGTTGCGCGGATCGGTCACGCCGTCCAGCGCCACCAGCAGCGGGGCGGCCTGCTCCAGCGCCGCCGCGACGAGGTCCTCGAAGGGCTCGTACGCGAACGGCGGCACCTGGAGCCCGATGCCCTGGTGCAGCACCCCGCCGGTCATCCGGTCCAGCTCGGCGCGGCTGATCTCCAGGATGGCGATGCCCCGGTCGGCGGCCGTCCGGACGATCTCGTTGACCCGGTCGTCCATGTCGATGCCCTGCGCGGTGTAGAGCGCCGTCGCCGGCACCTGGGCGCGCAGCGACTCCAGCACCGGGTTCCGCCCGACCAGCAGCTCCGGGGTGTCCTTGGACGGGGTGGACTTGCGGCCCGGGGCCACCCGGGGGCCACCGCGGCCGGCGGGGCGACCGCCCCGGCCGGCGGTGCCGCGCCCGCCGCCGCCCGGCGTGCCACGACCGCCACCCTTGCCCCAGGTGGTGTCCTTGCTGCCGGGCTGGCCGACCTTGGGGGCGCGCCCCTCCTCGGCCGCCGCCCGGCGCTCCTTGTCCTGCTTCCAGGCGGTGCGCTGGGGCAGCTTCTCGGTGCCCGAGTAGGCCTTGTGCCAGGGCCGCTCGTCGGCGGGCAGGGTCCTGCCCCGCCCGGCGAGGGCGTCCTTGTTCTTGCCGCCAGAGCCCTTCGGGGCTCCCGCCTTCGGCGTCAGTCGCCGGCCACGGCGCTGCGAGTTGCCGGCCATCAGTCCTGCTCTCCAATAGTCCAACGGGGGCCCTGGGGGGTGTCCTCGACCACCACGCCGGCCTGCTTGAGCTGGTCGCGTACCGCATCGGCGGCGGCCCAGTCCTTGCGACCGCGGGCCTGCGCGCGCTGCTCCAGGGCCAGCGCGATCAGGGAGTCCACCACGCCGCGCAGGTCGTCCGCGCGACCGCCACCGGTCCACGCCGGGTCGAGGGGGTCGACCCCGAGGATATCCAGCATGGCGCGGGCAGCGGCCAGCGCCGTGCGGACGGTCACATCGTCGCCGCCGGTCAGCGCGGTGTTGCCGTCGCGGACCACCTCGTGCAGGACGGCGAGCGCGGCGGAGGTGTTCAGGTCGTCGTCCATCGCCGCCGCGAAGGCACCCGGCAGCTCGCCGAGCTGGCCGGCGCCGACGCGCTCGGCGGCCCGTTGCACGAAGCCCTCGATCCGGCGGTACGCGACGGCCGCCTCGCGCAGCGCGTCCTCGGAGTAGTCGATGCGGGAGCGGTAGTGCGCGGCGGCGTAGTAGTAGCGCAGCTCCACCGGGCGCACCCCGAGCGAGTCGACGTACGCCAGGTCGAGGGCGTTGCCGAGCGACTTGCCCATCTTGGCGCCGGCGATGCTGAGCAGCCCGTGGTGCACCCAGTAGCGGGCGAACGGCAGCCCGGCCGCCTGCGACTGGGCGATCTCGTTCTCGTGGTGCGGGAAGGTGAGGTCCAGCCCGCCGCCGTGGATGTCGAACTCGGCGCCGAGGTAGCGCCAGCACATCGCCGAGCACTCGATGTGCCAGCCCGGCCGGCCCCGCCCCCACGGCGACGGCCAGTAGGCGTCCGCCGGCTCGTCGGGCTTGGCGCCCTTCCAGAGCGCGAAGTCGCGCGGGTCCCGCTTGCCCCGTTCGGGCGCGTCCCCTGCCGACTGCATGTCGGCGGGTGACTGGTTCGACAGCGACCCGTAGGCCGGCCAGGAGCAGACGTCGAAGTAGACGTCGCCGGAGCCGTCGGTGGCCGGGTAGGCGTGCCCGTCGGCGATCAGCTTGGCGATCAGCTCGTGCATCTCCGGGATGTGCCCGGTGGCCCGCGGCTCGTAGGTCGGGGGCAGCACGTTGAGCGCCCGGTAGGACTCGGTGAGGATCAGCTCGTTGGCGTACGCGATCGACCAGAACGGACGCCCCCGCTCCCCCGCCTTGACCAGGATCTTGTCGTCGATGTCGGTCAGGTTGCGGATGAAGGTGACCTCGTAGCCGGCGGCGAGCAGCCAGCGGCGCAGCACGTCGTAGTTGACACCGGAGCGAAGGTGGCCGATGTGCGGCGGGGCCTGGAGGGTGAGACCACACAGGTAGACCCCCACCTTGCCGGCTTCCCGCGGGACGAAGTCCCGCACCGATCGGGTGGCGGTGTCATACAGGCGTAGCGTCACCGTACAAGGGTAGCCGTCCACGCTTTCCCGGGTTGTCCGGAGCCGGGTCGTACGCTGCTGGGCGTGGACACGACGGCGCGGGGCGGGGAGACGGCGCGGGGCGGGGAGACGGCGCAGACGCTGGACCGGGGGCTGCGGCTGCTGCACCTGGTCGCCGACGCGCCGGGCGGGCTGACCGTCACCGAGGCGGCGAACCGGCTGGGCATCGGCCGGGCGGCGGTCTACCGGCTGGTGGGCGCGCTGACCGCGCACGGGATGCTGCGCCGCGACGGCGAGGGCCGGCTGCGTCTCGGCGTCGGGGTGCTGCACCTGGCCCGGCGGGCCCAGCCGCTGCTGGCCGAGGGGGCACTGCCCGCGCTGCGCCGCCTCGCGGAGCAGGCCGGCGCGACCGCCCACCTGACCGTGGTCGAGGGCGGGGAGGGGGTCGCGCTCGCCGTGGTGGAGCCGACCTGGACGGCGTTCCACGTCGCGTACCGGACGGGGGCGCGGCACCCGCTGGAGCGCGGGGCGGCCGGGCGGGCCATCCTCGCCGGCCGGGCGGGCGCCGCCGGCCCGGTGAGCACCGCCGGGGAGCTCCAGTCCGGGGCGTACGGGGTGGCCGCCCCGGTGCTCGGCGTGCCGGGGCTGGAGGCGAGCGTCGGGGTGGTGGCGCTGGCACCGCTGGACGCGGAGGTGGTCGGCGCCCAGGTCCTCGCCGCCGCCACCGCCATCGCCACCGCCCTGTCCTGACCGGCCCTTACCACATCCGCCGGCCACGCGGGCGCTTGTCCACAGGGGACGTTGCGGGGCGCGGCGGCGGCCGTCCACAGGGGTGCCCGAGCGGGGCGGACGGCGCGCAGGCTGACACGTATGCCACCCGCACCCCATCGGCCCAGGGCCCTGGCCTGGCAGGTCTTCCGCGGCTCGGACGCGGTCCGCCAGGGGCTGCTCACCGAGCACCAGTTGCGCAGTTCGGCCTGGCTGCGCCTGCGGCACGACGTCTACGCCGACGCCCGCCTGCCCCGGGACCACGCCCTGGCCTGCCGGGCCGCCATGCTGCGGCTCCCGCCGGACGCGGTCGTCGCCGGCCCCTCGGCAGCCTGCCTGCACGGCGTCGGGCACGCGGCGTCCTTCACCGACGACGTGCACGTGCTCGTCCCGAGGACGACGCGGCTCGGCCCGCAGCGCGGCCTGCGCGTGCACTCCGTGGGCCCGGCCGCGTCGCCGCCGCCCGCACCGGAGGTGGCCCTCAGGACCGCCGGCCCACCCCGGAGGACGGATCCCACCGCGGCGGCGTGGGAGACGGCGGTCTGGTTGGAGCCGTTCCGCGCGGTCGGCATCGTCGACGCGCTGCTCGCCGAGGGGCTCACCAGCCGCGCCGCGCTCGCCGACCTCGCCCGCCACCACGCCGACCGGCCCGGCGGTCGGCGGGCGCGCTGGGTGTTCGGCCTGGCGGATCCGGGCGCCCGGTCGCCGGCCGAGTCGGAGCTGCGGGTGCGGCTGGTGCTCGCCGGGCTGCCGCGCCCCGTCGCCCGGCACCCGGTCCGGCTCGCGTCCGGGCTCGGCTGGCACCTCGACCTGGCGTGGCCGGCGCTCCGCGTCGCGGTCGCGTTCGACGAGTCGCGGCAGGCCGGGGCCGATCGTGGGCACCTGGACCGGCTCGCCCGGCTCGTCGGCGCGGGCTGGCTCGTGGTGCACCTGACGGGTCGGCGGCTGCGCCACGACTTCCCGGGCGTCCTGCGCGAGGTGCGCGCCGCGCTCGCCGCCCGGGGCTGGCGGCCCTGACCGGGCGGGTCATCCCGGAGATCGCGAGCCCGCACTCACGAGAGGGCGGCCTCCGTGGGGCGCGGCTCCGGGCGCTCCTCGGGCCGGGGCGCACGCAGCTCGTCGACGCGCACCAGCGCGACGCCAGCGACGATCAGGGCGCCGCCGAAGAGCTGCACGACGGTCGGCAGCTCGCCCAGCACCAGCCAGGCGATGAGGACGGCGAACATCACCTCGGTCAGCCCGACGAACGACGACAGGCGAGCCCCGAGGATGCGGGTCCCGGCGATCCCGGCGAGGTACGCGACCACGGCGGCGACCAGCGACAGGCCGACGATCGGGAGCAGCCAGCTGGTGCGCTGCCCCGCGAAGGTGACCTCGCCGAAGGTGGCCCGCAGCGGCAGCACCCCGACCGCCCCGAGCAGCACCAGGACGCCCGCGCCGACGGCCATGCCGCCGCTGGCCAGGGCCACCGAGGGCAGGCCCGCGTCGACCCGCCCCGCGAGCACGAAGTAGCCGGCGAGGCCGACCGCCGCGCCCAGGCCCCACAGCACACCCACCGGGTCGAGCCCGGTGGCGCCGGCCAGGTCGAGGACGAAGAACAGGCCGGCGAGGGCCGCGACCGCGCCGGCCACGGTCAGCCGGCGCGGGCGCTGCCCGTGGACCAGCCACATCCAGCCGACGACCAGGATGATGCCGAGGTACTCCAGAAGCAGCGCGACGCCGACCGGCAGGTAGCGGACCGCGTTGAAGAAGCAGGCCTGCGCGGCCGCGACCCCGAGCACCCCGAACACGCCGATCGCGGCGAGGTTGCGCCGCAGCACGTCCCACTTGCCGCGCAGGGACAGCGCCGCCGGGACCGCCACCACCAGCGCGGCGATGCCGACCCGGGCGACCACGGCGGCCTCGGCGGACCAGCCCGCGTCGATCAGGGAGCGGGCGAACGTGCCCGAGGTGGCGAAGGTGACGGCGGAGAGCAGGGCGAGGCCGAGACCGAGCCCGGCGGCGGGTGGTTGGCGCATCGGTCCGCTCCTAGCTGTCATGAGTCAAATATCGCTATGCTCATGACGCTAGGCCGGCACCCCGACAGGAGTCAAGTTGCCATTCGCCCATGACACGGACTGCTCCCTGACCGCCGCCGCCGCACTCGTCAACACCGACCGCCCCGACGGCGAGGGGCTGCCCGACATCGCCGCCCTGGACGCCTTCTACGTCGCGCACGGCTACACCGGGCGGCACGAGCACACCGAGGCCGAACTGCGGTCGGTACGCGACCTGCGCCCCCGGCTGCGCCGCATCTGGCACGCCGACACCGACGAGGTCGTCGCCATCCTCAACGGGCTGCTCCGCGAGAACCACGCGTTGCCGCAGCTCATCACGCACGACGACGAGCCGTACCACTTCCACGCCGTGCCGCGCGACGCGCCGCTGGCGACCCGGATCGCCGTGGAGGCGGCGATGGCGATGGCGGACCTGGTGCGCTACGGCGAGCTGAGCCGGCTGCGGATCTGCGACCACCCCGACTGCGCGAACGTGCTCGTCGACCTGTCGAAGAACCGGTCCCGCCGGTTCTGCGACGCGGGCTGCGGCAACCGCGCCGCCGTCGCCGCCTACCGGGCCCGCAAGGGCCGACCCCGGCCCTGACGCCTACTGACGCGGTCCCCGGGACCGACCGGGGCGGAACCGACCGGTGACGGCGGGGCTCAGGGGTGGGTCATCCGGAGCAGGTCGAGCGCCTCGTCGAGCTGGGTCTCGCTCAGCTTGCCCGAGTCGACGTGCCCCCGGGAGATGACCACCTCGCGGATGGAGACCTGCTTGGCCAGCGCCTCCTTGGCGATCGAGGCGGCCTCGTCGTACCCGAGGTGGCGGTTGAGCGGGGTGACGATCGAGGGCGAGCCCGCCGCGTACGCCAGACAGACCTCGGCGTCCGCGACCAGGCCGACCACCAGGCGATCGGCGAAGAGCCGGCTCGACGCGGCGAGCAACCGGACCGACTCCAGCAGGTTGCGGCCCATCACCGGGAGCATGACGTTCAGCTCGAAGTCGCCCTGCGAACCGGCGAAACCGACGGCGGCGTCGTTGCCGATCACCTGGGCGCAGACCTGCCGCATCGCCTCGGCGACCACCGGGTTGACCTTGCCCGGCATGATCGACGAGCCGGGCTGGAGATCGGGGATGCGCAGCTCGCGCAGGCCGGCCCGGGGACCCGAGCCCATCCAGCGGATGTCGTTGGCGATCTTGTAGAGGCCGACGGCGAGCGTGCGCAACTGCCCCGAGGTCTCCACCAGGGCGTCCCGGGCGCCCTGCGCCTCGAAGTGGTTGCGCGCCTCGGTCAGCGGCAGCCCGGTCGCGCCGCGCAGCCGCTCGATGACCTTCGCGGCGAAGCCGAGCGGGGTGTTGATGCCGGTGCCCACCGCCGTCCCGCCGAGCGGCAGCTCGGCCAGCCGGGGCAGCGCCCCCTCCAGCCGCTCGATGCCGTAGCGCACCTGGGCGGCGTACCCGCCGAACTCCTGGCCGAGGGTCACCGGGGTGGCGTCCATCAGGTGGGTACGCCCGGCCTTGACCACGGTCTCGAACTCCGCCGCCTTGCCCTCCAGCGCCTCCGCGAGGTGGGCCAGCGCGGGCAGCAGGTCCCGCGCGACGGCCTCGGTGGCGGCCAGGTGGATCGACGACGGGAACACGTCGTTGCTGGACTGCGAGGCGTTCACGTCGTCGTTCGGGTGCACGTCCCGGCCCAGCTCCCGGCTGGCCAGGGTGGCGATGACCTCGTTGGTGTTCATGTTCGACGACGTGCCGGAGCCGGTCTGGAACACGTCGATCGGGAACTGGTCGTCGTAGCCGCCGTCGGCCACGTGCGCGGCGGCGGCGGCGATCGCCGCGGCCACGTTCGCGTCGATCACGCCCAGCTCGCCGTTGACCTCGGCCGCCGCCCCCTTGATCTGGGCCAACGCCCGGATCTGGGCCGGTTCGATGCCCCGGCCCGAGATCGGGAAGTTCTGCACCGCGCGCTGCGTCTGCGCCCGCCACAGCGCCTCGGCGGGCACCTCCACCTCGCCCATCGAGTCGCGTTCGATCCGGTAGCCCGTCGCCTCTGGAGTCGTCACGCGTACCATCCTGCCGCGTCGGCGAGAGACTCGCAGATGATCGCCCGGTCCAGCTCGGCGAGTGGTGGCAGGCCCCAGCGCCGCCGACGGCGCGGCCGGGCGGCACAGTGCCAGCCCGCAGGTCCCTCGGTCGGCCGGGCCGGCCGTCTGCGCCGAAAAGTCGGGCGCGGGGCACCTACTCACGAACTTAAACTCATGGAACTTTTCATCTCTCATGGAGGGTTCGTCTTGCCCATCAACGGGGGCTCCACCGGCGTGCCCGTCACCCGCCGCCGGCGCGTTCCGCGCCGACTCCTGGCCACCGGCCTCGCCGCCCTGCTCACCGCCGCCAGCGCCCTGGTCGTGACCGCCGCGCCGGCAACCGCCGGGGGGAGCCGGTTCATCCTGCCGACCAGCGGCGGTTGGACCGACGCCCGTCAGCCGTCGACCGCTTTTCCGGAGACCGACGGCACCCTGCCGGTCGGCACCTGGGAGTCCGGCGACGACAAACACACCTCGCGGGCCTACTTCACCTACAATCTCGCTCCGTTCCAGGGCAAGCACATCATCCGTGCCCTCGGTGTCACCGAGGAGACGGCGGTCAACGACTGCTCGAAGCCGCGCGAAATCGAGCTGTGGCGGACCGACGTACCGACCAGCGCACCAACCTGGGAGACGGCACCCGCAGTTCGAGAGAAGATCGCTGACATCGCGCCGACCGCTCCTTGCCAGGGACAGCTGGAAGTGCCGCTCACCGAGGCGGTACGGCAGGCGGTCGAGGCCGGACAGACCTCGATCACCTTCATGACGCGGATCGCCGGAGACCACGAGGACAAGCTGCCCTACGGCCGCTGGATCAGGGAGCTCGGCATCTCCATCGAGGCGAACACGCCGCCGGACGTACCGACCAACCTGGGAATCAACGGGCTCCCCTGCGCCGACGAGCTGCACATCGGCACGACCACGCCGTACCTGGCGGCGGTGGTCACCGACCCGGACGCGGTACCGCCGAACGCCGAGCCGGTGACCGCCACCTTCGCCTGGTGGCCGGTGACTGACCCGACCAGGCGGACCGAGTGGACATCCCCGGCCAAGGCCGCCGGGTCGCCCTTCCGGTACGACGTTACGGCCGGTCAGCTGGTCAACGGGACGTACGCCTTCGCCGTCCGCGCCACGGACGGGGCCGGCGACACCTCCGCCTGGTCGGCGGAGTGCCGGTTCACCGTCGACACCACGAGCCCCGCGCAGCCGACGGTCAGCTCCACGGACTACCCGGCCGACGACGGGTGGTACGGCGGTCCGGGCATCCCCGGTCAGTTCACCTTCTCGGCCGGCGGCGACACCGACGCCGTGGGATTCCGGTACAGCCTCATGTCCGGGCCGGCGACCCACGTGGCCGCCGACGCGCCGGGCGGCTCGGCGACCGTCACGATCACGCCGGACCGCGACGGGCCGACGACGCTGACCGTCGAGGCGGTGGACCGCGCGGGCAACCGCTCCCCCGCCGCGAGCTACGTGTTCCGGGTGCGCACCACCAGCCCGACGATCACCGACGGCAACCCGACGGCCGGGTACGGCCAGCCGCGCACCCTGACCTTCGCGCCCCGGATGGAGGACGTCGTCGAGTACGCCTACCGGCTCAACGACGGGCCGGAGCAGACCGTCGCCGCAGCCGCCGACGGCACGGCCACGGTCACGATCACGCCGACGAAGCCGGGCTACAACGACGTGTACGTCCGCAGCCGGACGGCCGGCGACCTGCCGTCGGGCGAGGGCACCTACCGCTTCTACCTGGCGACCAAGCCGACGGTCAGCTCCGTCGAGTACCCGATCAACAAGTTCCAGGGAGCGGTCGCCGGCACGCCGGGGACGTTCGTCTTCCAGGCCGGCATGCCCGGGGTGACGGAGTTCGTCTACTCCTTCGACGGGCTCCCCGCCCAGACGGTCGCGGCGGGCGCCGACGGCTCGGCATCGGTGGGCTACACCCCGACGACCGCCGGGATCCACCGGGTCACCGTCCACACCCGGACCGGCGACGGGGTCGTGTCGGAGACCTTCAGCGGCACGTTCTACGCCAGCCGGGCGAGCTGACGTACGGAAACGACGAGGGGGTGCCGGGCGACTGCCCGGCACCCCCTCTCGTGTACGCCGGGTCAGCGGCGGCCGACGGTCAGCACCGGCTTGGTGACCTCGGCGAAGAAGTCGTTGCCCTTGTCGTCGACCACGATGAAGGCCGGGAAGTCCTCCACCTCGATCTTCCAGACCGCCTCCATGCCCAGCTCCGGGTATTCCAGGACCTCGACGTGCTTGATGCAGTCCTGGGCGAGCCGGGCGGCGGGTCCGCCGATCGAGCCGAGGTAGAAGCCGCCGTGCTGCTGGCAGGAGCGGGTGACCTGGGCGGACCGGTTGCCCTTGGCGAGCATCACCTGCGAGCCGCCGGCGGCCTGGAACTTCTCCACGTACGCGTCCATCCGCCCCGCGGTGGTCGGGCCGAACGAGCCGGACGCGTAGCCCTCCGGGGTCTTGGCCGGGCCGGCGTAGTAGACGGCGTGGTCGCGCAGGTACTGCGGCATGGGCTCGCCGGCGTCCAGCCGCTCGGCGATCTTGGCGTGCGCGATGTCGCGGGCCACCACGAGCGGGCCGGTCAGCGACAGCCGGGTCTTCACCGGGTACTTGGACAGCTCGGCCCGGATCTCGTCCATCGGCCGGTTCAGGTCGACCCGGACGACCTCGGCGGCGTCGAGCTGCGCGTCGGTGACGTCGGGCAGGTACCGCGCCGGGTCGGTTTCGAGGCGCTCCAGCCACACGCCCGACGGGGTGATCTTGGCGACCGCCTGCCGGTCCGCGGAGCAGGAGACGGCGATCGCCACCGGGCAGGAGGCGCCGTGCCGGGGGAGCCGGACCACCCGCACGTCGTGGCAGAAGTACCGGCCGCCGAACTGCGCGCCGATGCCGAAGTTGCGGGTCAACTCCAGCACCTCCGCCTCCAGCTCCAGGTCCCGGAAGCCGTGCGCGGTCATCGAGCCGGAGGTGGGCAGCGCGTCGAGGTACTTGGCGCTGGCGTACTTGGCGGTCTTCAGCGCGTACTCGGCGGAGGTGCCGCCGATGACGATGGCCAGGTGGTAGGGCGGGCAGGCCGAGGTGCCGATCAGCCGCAGCTTCTCCTCCAGGAACTGCATCATCCGCGTCGGGTTCAGCAGCGCCTTGGTCTCCTGGTAGAGGTACGACTTGTTGGCCGAGCCGCCGCCCTTGGCCATGAAGAGGAACTTGTACGCGTCGGGGTGGCCGTCCGGGTCCTCGGCGTAGAGCTCCACCTGCGCCGGCAGGTTGCTGCCGGTGTTGCGCTCCTCCCACATGGTGAGCGGGGCGAGCTGCGAGTAGCGCAGGTTGAGCCGGGTGTACGCCTGGTAGACGCCGCGCGAGACGGCCTCGGCGTCGCTGCCGTCGGTGAGCACGTGCCGGCCGCGCTTGCCCATCACGATCGCGGTGCCGGTGTCCTGACACATGGGCAGGACACCGCCGGCCGCGATGTTGGCGTTGCGCAGCAGGTCGAGCGCGACGAACCGGTCGTTCGGCGAGGCGGCCGGGTCGTCGATGATCGACCGCAGCTGGGCCAGGTGCGCGGGGCGCAGGAAGTGCGCGATGTCGTGCATCGCCTCCGCGGTGAGGGCGGTGAGCGCCGTCGGCTCCACGGTGAGGAACCGGCGGCCTCCCGGGCCGTTGACGACGTCGACGCCCTCGTCGGTGACCAGGCGGTATTCCGTCTGGTCCGGACCGGTCGGCAGCAAGGGAGCGTACGAGAACGCGGCGGCACTGCTCATGAGCGGAAAGCCTAGGGCAGAAGGGCCGATCAGTTGCACCCGCCGGGTCGGTCCTGGGACGCCGCTCTCACCCGGGGCAGAGTTCCCGCTTCGGGCCGCAGCTGTCCGCCGGCCCGGGAACCCCCGCCGTGCCGCCCGGGACGCCGCCGGGACCGGGGACGCCGCCGTCGCCGGGCCCCGCCGGGGCGACGGCCGCGCCGCCGAAGCGGACGTACCCGATCTCCCGTCCCTCGCCGATGACCATGCCGTTCGGGCCGACCGCGAGGGCGTTCGCCGCGGTCCGCAGGCTCGCCAACTCCCGCCCGGTACGCGGGTCGAGCGCCACCAGCCGCGACGGCTTCTCGTCGGCGAGCACCGCCGCGTACGGAGTGAGCGCGGCGCCCGCCTTCGCACCGGCCGGACGGGTCCACCGGACCCGCCCGGTGCCCAGCTCGTGGCTGACCACCGCCCGCTTGTCGGCCGGGCGGACCAGGGCGTGGCGGTCGTCGACGGCGAGCAGCCGCTCCCCGGCGGCGGCCACCAGCAGCAGCCGCCCGTCGTACCCGTCGAGGACCGCCTCGCGGGCGTCCGGGGCGACGCCGATCAGCACGTTCCGCGCCCCCTGCGGGTCCTCCCGCTGCACGCAGCCGGCGTTGTCGGCGGTGCGCAGGTTGAGCCCGGCCCGCTGCCAGGTCTCCCGGCCCGTCGCCGGGTCGCGGCCGGAGATGGCGAAGTAGCAGGTGCCGTCCTGGGATCGGGCGGTGATCCGCAGGAGCCGGCCGCCGACCACCGACAGCCGCTCGTCCCGGCCGGGCTCGACGTTCTGGAGCACCCGCCCGGTGGCGGTGTCGAGCACGTGCACCCGGCCGTCGATGGGGAAACCGAGCAGCGGCGGCACCGCCTCCGGCCCCGCCACCTCCTCGTCGATCCGGACGGCGTCGAGCCGGCGGGTGCCGAGCAGCCCCGGGTTGTCGCCGAGCAGCCCGCTGCGCACCCCGGGCACGAAGGCCGTCCACACCGGGGCGGTGCCGCGCGGCTCCCAGGCGCTGATCGTGCAGTCGGTGGCGTCGACGCAGCGGGCGTCGAGCAGCAGGTTGCGGTACGTCCAGACGGCCACCGCGTCGCCGTCGCGCCGCCGCGTGGCGCCGGTGGTCGGGTCGAGCACCTCGTACCCCTTGACCAGGAGCTTGCCCACGACGACGACCGCGCCCCGGTCGCCGCCGGCCACCGCGGACCAGTCGGCCTTGCGCTCCCACAGCTGGTCGCCGGTGGCGAGGCTGCGCGCCTCCACCCGGGTGCGCTGCTCGACCACCACGGTGTCGCCCGCGATGGTCACACTGCGCGGGGTGCCGCCGACCCGCTTCTGCCAGACCACGTCCGGCTCGGAGATCGGCTCGCTGCGGTCGACCCAGTCCCACACGCCGGGGAACGGGTTCCACACCCCGGTCGCGGCGAGCACGACGACCACGATCAGCGCGAGCAGCAGCCCGCCACGCCATCCGAGGCCGCCCGCCTTCGCCACACGCACACCGTAGCGACGACCGCCGCGCTCCCGCCGTCCCGCGCCGCCGTGTCGCCGCCCTTTCTCCGCGCGGGTGCGGTAAGGAAGGGCCCCCTGTTATCGCTTTCTGTATAGGAAGGGCCCCTTCCTTACCTCTCGGCGGCGGAGCGGACCAGGGGGAGGGTGCGGTACGGGATCTGCTCGGCCAGCGCGATGATCGTCGAGGCGCGGCGGATGCCCTCGTACGAGACGATCTGGTCGATCACCCGCTGGAGGTCGGTGTTCGAGCGGGCCACGATCCGGCAGAGCAGGTCGCTGGAGCCGGTGATGGTGTGCGCCTCCAGCACCTCCGGGATCGCGGCCAGGTGCGCGGCCACCCGGTCGTGCCCGTGCCGCTGGCTGATCTCCAGCGTCACGAAGCTGGTCACCCCGAACCCGATCGCCGCCGGGGAGATCTCCGGACCGAACCCGCCGACGACCCCCCGCTCGACCAGCTTGTCGAGCCGGGCCTGCACGGTGCCCCGGGCGACCCCGAGGCGCCGGGAGCACTCCAGGACCCCGATCCGCGGCTCCTCGGCGAGCAGTTCGATCAACCGCGCGTCGAGGGCGTCGAGCTGTACAGCCTGACCAGCGTTCATGGCTGGACACCCTACTGAATGCGCAACCTGACCAGCTCCCACGCCGACAGTTGCCCAGTGCGCCGGGTCACCGCGATCCTCGCCACAGAACCTGCAGAACCACCCGCACCGACCACGGCGGCGGCCACGAGGCCGACCGGTACTTGAGGGAGACCGCGATGACCCAGGCGATCGACCGACCCCACGGGACCGACGACGTCGACATCGACGTGCTCGTCGGCGCCGTCGACCACGACATCAGCCGCGACCCGTTCCCCGTCAAGGGCCTCGACCACGTGCACTTCCTGGTGGGCAACGCCAAGCAGGCGGCGCACTACTACTCCACCGCGTTCGGGATGACCTGCGTGGCGTACCGGGGGCCGGAGCAGGGCTACCGTGACCACGCCCAGTACGTGCTGACCAGCGGCTCGGCCCGGTTCGTGCTGACCGGCGCGGTCCGCCCGGACGCGCCCGGCGCCGAGCACGTGACCAAGCACAGCGACGGCGTCTCCGACATCGCGCTGGAGGTCCCGGACGTCGACGCCGCGTACGCGCACGCCACCGCGCAGGGCGCGACCGGCCTCGTCGAGCCGCACGACGTCAGCGACGAGCACGGCACCGTCCGGCTGGCCGCCATCGCCGCGTACGGCGACACCCGGCACACGCTGGTCGACCGGTCCCGCTACACCGGCCCGTTCCTGCCCGGCTTCGTGGCCCGCAAGCCGATCGTGGACCGGCAGCCGATGATCGACGCCGGCATCCAGCCGAAGCGCTTCTTCCAGGCCGTCGACCACGTGGTCGGCAACGTCGAGCTCGGCCGGATGGACGAGTGGGTCGAGTTCTACAAGCGCGTCATGGGTTTCTCGAACATGGCCGAGTTCGTCGGCGACGACATCGCCACCGACTACTCGGCGCTGATGAGCAAGGTCGTCGCCAGCGGCACCCGCAAGGTGAAGTTCCCACTCAACGAGCCGGCGATCGCCCGCAAGAAGTCGCAGATCGACGAGTACCTGGAGTTCTACCAGGGCCCGGGCGCCCAGCACATCGCCGTGGCCACCAACGACATCCTGGCCAGCGTCGACGCGATGCGCGCCGCCGGCGTCGAGTTCCTGGACACCCCGGACTCGTACTACGACGACCCGGAGCTGCGCGCCCGGATCGGCCAGGTGCGGGTGCCGATCGAGGAGCTGAAGGCCCGCAAGATCCTGGTGGACCGGGACGAGGACGGCTACCTGTTGCAGATCTTCACCAAGCCGGTGCAGGACCGCCCGACCGTCTTCTTCGAGCTGATCGAGCGGCACGGCTCGCTCGGCTTCGGCAAGGGCAACTTCAAGGCGCTCTTCGAGGCCATCGAGCGCGAGCAGGAGAAGCGCGGCAACCTGTAACACTGTCGAGCGTGACGCAGCCTCCGTCGTACCCGACGCCGCCGGCCGGTGGGCCCACGCCCGCCGCCGGCGGCTTCGCGCCGCCCTCCGGTCCGACCAACCAGGGGTACGCGGTGCCGCCGCAGTACGCCCCACCCGGACACGTCCCGCCGGGCGGGGCCCCGCCACCCGGCTGGTCCCCGCCGCCGGGCTGGACCCCGCACCCCGCGCCGCCGCCGCTCGGCCCCGGCGGCCAGCCGCTCGCCAGCTTCGCCGACCGGCTGCTCGCCGCGCTGATCGACATCGGGCTGAGCACGCTGGTGGCGATGGTCCTCTTCCTGCCGGCGTTCCTGCTGCTCTGGTGGAACATGATGACCGAGCTGACCCGGACCAACCCGGACGGCACCCTCGTCGAGCCGGACCCCGGGTCCTTCATGACCGACTTCATGCTGCCGATACTCCTCCTCGAACTGGGCCTGTTCGTGCTGATGCTCGGGCTCTACTGGCTCTACCACGTGGAGTACATGAAGCGCACGGGGCAGACCTTCGGCAAGCGGGTGATGAAGCTGCGGGTCGTGCCGCTCGACCCGGCCGCCACGCTGGACCGGCGGATGGCCGGCAAGCGGTACGCCGTGCAGCACGTCGCCGCGATGTTCCTCCCCGGCCTCAGCTACCTCGACGGGCTCTGGCAACTGTGGGACAAGCCCTGGCAGCAGTGCCTCCACGACAAGTTCGCCGGCACCGTCGTCGTTAAGGTGTCTGCGTGAGCGAGCGCAGCGAGGCCAGGCCGTGAGCGTCGAACCGGGCTGGTACGTCGACCCGGCCGATCCGGACACCCGACGCTGGTGGGACGGCGAGGGCTGGATCGGCGCGCCGATCCCCGTCGACGCCACCCCACCCGAGGGACCACCGCCGCCCGAGCCGCCGCCCGCGCCCGCCCCGACGCCGCCCGCGGCACCGGTCTCCGCGCCGGGCGCGCCCGCAGGCCGGCAACCCCACCCCGGGCAGCCGTACCCCGGGCAGCCTCATCCCTGGCAGCCGCCGCGGGGCCACGGTCACCCGCAGGGGCCGCCGCCGGGCTGGTCGCCGGGAAACTGGCCGGGACGGCCGCCGGAGCCCCGCCCGCACGGGCTCCCGCTGGCCGGGTTCGGCGCCCGGCTGATCGCCCGGCTGATCGACTTCGCCATCGTGTTCGCCCTGAACGCCGTGGTGAACGGTTGGTTCGTGTGGCGGCTGGTCGAGGAGGTCACCCCGTACTGGCGGGAGGTGTTCCGGCGGGCGCTGGCCGGCGACACCTCCACCGAGGGGCTGCCGCAGCCCAGCGAGCAGGCCGGCGGCCTCCAGGTCGTCATCCTGCTGATCGCCACCGCGCTCTGGCTCGCGTACGAGGTGCCGACGACGGCCGCCGGCGGGCAGACCTTCGGCAAGCGGGTGGTGGGCATCAAGGTGCTCCCGGTGGCCGCCGACGAGCCGCTCGGCTTCGGCCGGGCGCTGCGCCGGTGGAACACCCTCGGCCTGCCCACCCTGCTGTGGTACTGCTGCGGCCTCGGCCTGCTGCTCCAGCTCGTCGACGCGCTCTCCCCGCTCTTCGACCACCCGCTGCGCCAGGCCCTGCACGACAAGCGGGCGCAGACCGTGGTGGTCCAACTCCCCCGCACCCGCCGGACCGACCCTGACGACCGCACCGACCCCTCGGGAGACACCCCATGACCGACACCGGACGCCACCAGCCGGCGCTGCGGCTGACCCGCGCCGACCTGGACGCGCTGCCCAACTACGTGCCCGGCCGCAGCCCGGCCGACCTGGCCCGCGAGCTCGGGCTCCCCGAGGCGATCAAGCTGGCCAGCAACGAGGTCCCGTACGGGCCGCTGCCCGGCGTGGTGGAGGCCGTCGCCGGAGCCGTCGCCGGGGTGCACCGCTACCCGGACATGGGCGTGGTCGCGCTGCGCGAGGCGCTGGCCGAGCGGTACGGCGTGGACGCCGACCGGATCGCCACCGGCTGCGGCTCGGTGGCGCTGGCCGAGCACCTCGTCCGGGCCACCTGCCTGCCCGGGGACGAGCTGCTCTACTCGTGGCGCTCCTTCGAGGCGTACCCGATCATCGCGGCGACCAGCGGCGCGACCAGCGTGCGGGTGCCCAACGGCGCCGGGCACGGGCACGACCTGGCCGCGATGGCGGCGGCGGTGACCGACCGCACCCGGATGATCCTGGTCTGCAACCCGAACAACCCGACCGGGACGTCCGTCCGCCGGGCCGAGCTGGACCGGTTCCTCGACGCGGTCGGCGAGGACGTGCTCGTGGTCATCGACGAGGCGTACCGGGAGTTCGTCACCGACCCCGAGGTGCCGGACGGTCTCACCTACCTCGACCGGCCGAACGTGGTCGTGCTGCGGACGCTCTCCAAGGCCTGGGGCCTGGCCGGCCTGCGGATCGGCTTCCTGGTCGCCCAGCCGGCGGTGGCGGCGGCCGTGCGCAAGGTCGTCACGCCGTTCTCCACCAGCATGGCCGCGCAGGCGGGCGCGCTCGCCGCGCTCGGCCAGGCCGACGAGGTTCGGCGGCGGTGCGGCCTCGTCGTGGCGGAGCGCGACCGGGTGACCGAGGCGCTGCGCAAGCTCGTCCCGGACGTGCCGGACAGCCAGGCGAACTTCGTCTGGCTGCCGCTGGGCGACCGGGCGGTGGACTTCGGCAAGGCCTGCGAGGCCCGGGGCGTGATCGTCCGGCCGTTCCCCGGCGACGGGGTCCGGGTCACCATCGGCACCCCGGCCGAGAACGACGCCTTCCTCGCCGCCGCCGAGGCGGCGCTGGCCTGAGCCTGGTCGACCCGATCCGGCCGTCCGGCGGCCGGATCGGGTCGGGCGCCCGGCGGTGACCGGGCCGGTCCGCCATCCCCCCGCGGACCGACCCGGACGTCTCAGGCGGCCGGCAGCGAGTCGCGCACCTCGACCTGGCCCAACTCGCGGGTCAGGACACCACCGGGACGCCGGTGCCGAGGTAAATCGCGGCGGGCACGGCGATGTCCACCCCGACGGTGAGGGGGAGCCGGACCACCCGGGCCGACGGCGCGGCGTCGGCCGGTGACGCCGTGACCAGGATCAGGATCGCGCCCAACAGGGCGGCCAGGAGACGCACAAGTGGGACTATAGGTAACTTATGTCCGTTTTGTCGAGTAGCCGGGCGGGTGGCGTCTTCACGTCGCGGCGAGGATCACCGGTTCCGAGGTGAGGTAGTAGCGCTGGTCGTCCCCCGTCGGGTCGACCGGCTCGCGGAGCCGCTCCACGGCCACGAAGCCGCTCGCCGCGTACACCGCGCCGGGCGCCCAGCCGATCCCGTCCGAGCCCGCGTTCAACGCGAACCAGGACCGCTGCGCCCCCGTCACCGGGTCCAGCGTCACCAGGTCGTTCGTCTCGGTCAGCAGGTGCACCCGGCCGGGCTGGACGGCGATCAGCCGCGCCGCCGGCAGGTCGGGACGGCGCCACAGCTCCGCGCCGGTACGGGCCGAACGGGCGACCGGCACCCCGTCGACCACCGCCACCGCCGTCCCGTCGACGAGTTCGGCGTCCGGCCGGTCCAGGGCGGGGGCGGGGACCGGCTCCCCGTCGCCGACCAGCCACCCCCGGCCCGCGTCCTCCCCCGGCGCGGCGGTCCGCAGGGCGGCGCACCCGACCCGGCCGGTCCCGCAGCCCACCGGCGACGCCACCAGCTCGTCGCCGGCCCCGGGCGGCCGCCAACGGACGCCGACCACGCCGGTCGCGGCGTCGCGGAACTCCACCACGGCCGGACCCGCGCACGCGTCCACGGTGATCAGCTGCCCCGACGCCGTCGTGCCGACCGCCTCCCGGCAGCCGGGGTCCGCGTCGGCCCGCCAGAGCTCACGGCCGTCGGCCAGGTCGATGCCGCGGGCGCCCGCGCCCGTCGCCACCACCACCTGCCGGCCGTCCGCGGCACGGGCGACGAAGACACCTTGGGGATCCCAGACCGTGGCCGCGCCGGTGCGCCGAACCGTCCGCTCCCCGACCGGCGCCGGCCCCGCCGCCTCCCAGGCCACCCGGCCGGTACGCGCGTCCAACGCCACGAGCCGCCCGTCCGACCAACGGCTGACCACCGTCGTCCCGCTCGCGACCACCCCGTCCAGCTCCGCCGGCCAACGCCGGTACGACCAGTACGGGGTGGTCCGGTGCCGGCCGCCGACCGGCCGGTCGGCGTATATCTGGCGGTGGGCGGCGTAGACCCGCAGCCGGCCGTCCACGATCAGCGGGGCGACCGGGAGCCGGCCGACCACGCCGACGGCCGCGGCGGCGGCCGGCGGGTACGCGCCCCGGGCGGGCGTGCTGACCTCGGCGGGGGCGAGCACCCGGTGGACCGTCGCCGCGACGGCGGCGGTGGCGAGCAGCGCCGCGACCGCCACCACGATCCGTCGCCGGCCCTTCGGGAACCCCATGCGCACCTCCGCCCGGCACCCTACCCAGCGGGGCCGGTCAGGGCCCTGTCAGGTCGCCGCGCCCGCCCGGCCCAGCGGTGCCGGCGCAGGGGGTCGGGGCGGGCGACGCCGGCGCGGCGGGGCATTTCGGGCGGACGGCCTGCTGGAGGTGGCGGCGACGGTAACCCGGGTGGGCGCTCGCAGCCCCGCGCCCTCAGGCCGCCTCGGCGGTGCCGGTGGCCGCCGCCGCGGCCAGGTCGGCGAGGTCCTGCCGCAGGGCGTGCTCGACCGCCCGGGCGGCCAGCCCGCCGAGCAGCAGCGCGACCACCCGGCCGTACGGGGCGGTCGGCACCGCCTCCTGCTCGACGGTGACGGCGGTGCAGCCGCGGCGACGCCGCTCGACCGGGCGCAGCGTCCAGGTGATCCGGTAGTCCACCCCGGCGCCCCGCGAACCGAGCACCAACCGCCGGGGCGGCTCGGCCTCGATGACGACGAACTCCTCGACCAGCGCCGTGCCGTCGGGCTGGGAACGGGTCTCCCGCCAGGCGGTGCCCGGGCCGAACGCGCCGGGGGTGAGCACCTCCACCGGGCCGGTGGAGCGCCGGGTGCGGGTGGTCAGGTCGGTCAGCAGCCGCCAGAGGTCGGCGTCGTGCGCCTCCACGAACTCCGTGACCGCCACCGTCGACATGCCACCTCCCGTGGCGTCGACGGTACGCCGGGTGAGCGCGGAGCGGGGCCCCCGGGAGCGTAATTCCACCGCCGGAGGCCCCGATCCCGGTCCGGGGCCCGGTCAGCGGCCGAACTGGCCGGCCCGGATCGCGCCCACGAAGGCCGCCCACCCCGGCGGGCTGACCGCCAGCGTGGGGCCGGCCTGGTCCTTGGAGTCGCGTACGCCCACCACACCGAGGACGTCGACCAGGTTGTCCGCCACCTCCACGCAGAGGCCCTGGTCGTTCGAGCGGCTGCTGGTACGCCAGACCGCGCCCGGGAGATCGTTCATCGTCGTCACCTTTTCCTGTCGTCGGGACGCCCGCCGGCGGCCGGGACCGGAACCGGAAAGGGGGGCGTCCGGCCCGGCCCGGCGGCGGCATGGCGACGGAATCCGCGACGCTCAACGGGGAAACGACGGACCCCGGTCGCACCATCTGTGCGACCGGGGTCCGTCGTGCGCGGAGGTGGGCGGGGACGGACTGGCGGAGGTGACGCCGGCCGTTCGCGCGGCCCGTCGGCGGGCGGGTCAGCGCGCGGCGACGACCGTCCCGGTCACCTCACCCAGGGCGATGGTGGTGCCGTCCGGGCCGGGCGCGGTGGCCGTGATGCTCACCGTGTCGCCGTCCTCCAGGAACGTGCGGGTCTCGCCCCCGGCGAACTTCACCGGCTCGGCCCCACCCCACGTCAGTTCCAGGAACGAGCCGACCTGCCCCCGCTCCGGCCCGGAGACGGTGCCCGAGGCGTAGAGGTCGCCGGTGCGCAGCGAGGCGCCGTTGACGGTCAGGTGGGCCAACTGCTGCGCCGGCGTCCAGTACATGGTGGCGAACGGCGGCTCGCTGACGCGCTCGCCGTTCCACTCCACCGCGAGGCGCAGGTCCAGCCCGAGGTGCGGCACGTCGCGCAGGTAGTCGGCGACCGGCGGGTCCTGGTCGGGCGCGGGGACGAAGGCGTCGCCGAGCGCGTCCAGCGGGGTCACCCAGGCGGACACCGAGGTGGCGAAGGACTTACCCAGGAAAGGACCGAGCGGCTGGTACTCCCAGGCCTGGATGTCCCGGGCCGACCAGTCGTTGACCAGCACCACGCCGAACACGTGGTCGGCGAAGTCCTCGGCGGGGACCCGCGTGCCCAGCCGGCTGGGCACGCCGACCACGAAGCCGACCTCGGCCTCGATGTCGAGGCGTACGGACGGGCCGGTGACCGGGCCCTGCGGGGTGGCCCGCTGCCCGCTGGGCCGCACGACCGGGGTGCCGGAGACGACCACCGTGCCGGCCCGGCCGTGGTAGCCGATCGGCAGGTGCTTCCAGTTCGGCAGCAGGGGCGGTTGACCGGGGCGGAAGATCTGCCCCACGTTGCCCGCGTGGTGCTCGGAGGAGTAGAAGTCGACGTAGTCGGCCACGTCGAACGGCAGCACCATCCGCACCTCGTCCAGCGGCACCAGCAGCGGCTCCACCGCCGGCCGGTGGGCGGCGTCGGTGAGCAGCTCGGTCACCCGCTGCCGGACGGCCGTCCACTGTGGGCGACCGAGGGCCATGAAGTCGTTGAGGGTGGGCCGGCCCAGCGTGCCGGCCGCCAGCACCAGGCCGGCCGCCTCCGCGCCGGCCAGGTCGAGCACGAAGTCGGCGATCCGTACGCCGACGCGAGGCTCGCGCTCCCCCTGGCGGAACACCCCGTACGGCAGGTTGGCCACCCCGTACGGCGATCCGTCGGCACCCGTCACCCAGCTCATGCCGGCCCTCCGCTGCGCTCCGGGCCGCCCTGAGGCGTCACCGGCCTGCAATGATGATTCGCTCGCTGACGCTCGCTCATGCGTCGAAGCCCCCGTTCACCAGCCCCAGCCGGATCAGATCGGTCAGTGGTTCCAGGATGCTGCACGAGCCGTAGCCGGCCCACAGCGGGCGCGGCGCGGCCAGGTCTCCCTCGACGCACCGCAACAGCGGGCGCGGGTCGGTCGCGGTGAGCAGCTCGGCGATCCGCTCCACCCCGGCGCCGTCGGCGGCGGCCAGCGTCGCGGCCAGCACGTTGGCGAAGCCGTGGTGGGTGAAGCCGGTCTCCGGGTCGAGGTGCCGGACCGCCTGGTGCAGCCCGGCGGTGAGCTTGAACGGCAGGTGTCGGTCCCGGCAGGCGCGGATCACCGCCGCCAGCTCGGCCGGGGTCGGGAAGAGTTCGGCGGCAAGCCCACCGGTGCGGAACTTCGCCGCGACCGGCAACCCGCCGGCGCGAGCCGCGGCCAGCACGTCCAGCGCTCCCGTCAGCCCGAAGGTCAGCGGCACCTCGGCGTAGACGGTGACCTCGTCCGTGCCGGCGGCCTCGGGCCGGTTCGCCCGGCGGGCCAGCTCGACCAGTTGGGTCAGGCCCGGCAGCGGGTCCTCGCCGCGCCTGGCGACCGCCGCCTCCACCTGACGGACGAGAAGGCGCGGGTCGACCCCGGTCCGCGCCGCGTCGAGCCGGGCGAGCGGCACGTCGCCGATCACGCCGACCTCGATCCGCTCCCCCGGGTCGAGCAGGTCGGCCAGCTCGGGCAGCCGCGTGGCGGGGACCAGGAGCGGGCCGACCAGGTCGGCGTACCAGGAGGCGCGGTGCCGCCGGTGCGCGGCGACGGCGTCGGGCAGCGGCGCGCTGCCGGGCGGGAAGACGGCGGCGTCGTCGACGAGGCCGTCGAGAAGCGCGGGCACCTGCGTTGACACGAGACAAGAATGTACGGGACGCTACGAGGAACGGACAACAGCGTCCGATTATCGGACGCCGTTGGATCGGTGAACGGGACGAACCGGGAGGCGAGATGCCGTACTACCGCAGCGTCGGCGAGGTGCCACGCAAGCGCCACACCCAGTTCCGTCAGCCCGACGGCAGCCTCTACGCCGAGGAGCTGATGGGCCAGGAGGGCTTCTCCTCCGACTCGTCCCTGCTCTACCACCGGCACGCGCCGACCGCGATCGTGGCGGCCGAGGAGTTCGCCCCGCCGGCGTTCACCCGGGTGCCCAACCTGCCGCTCAAGCCCCGCCACCTGCGCACCCACAAGCTCGACGGGGCCGGCGCGGACCCGGTGCTCGGCCGGCAGTACCTGCTCGCCAACGACGACGTGCGGATCGCGTACGTGCTGGCGGACCGGCCGTCGCCGCTGTTCCGGGACGCGACCGGCGACCACTGCCTGTACGTCGAGTCGGGCACCCTGCGGGTCGAGTCGACGTTCGGCGTGCTCGACGCGGTGGCCGGCGACTACGTGGTCATCCCCACCTCGACCATCCACCGGCTGGTGCCCACCGGCGACGAGCCGGTCCGGCTGCTCGCCGTCGAGGCGGCCGGCCACATCGGCCCGCCCAAGCGCTACCTCTCCGTCCGGGGCCAGTTCCTGGAGCACTCGCCGTACTGCGAGCGGGACGTGCGCGGGCCGGACGCGCCGCTGCTGGTGGACGAGACCGACGTGGAGGTGCTGGTCCGGCACCGCTCCCGGGCGGCACGCCCGGACGGCAGCGGCACGGCCTGGACACGTCATGTCTACGCCCACCACCCGTTCGACGTGGTCGGCTGGGACGGCCACATGTACCCGTGGGCCTTCTCCATCCACGACTTCGAGCCGATCACCGGCCGGATCCACCAGCCGCCGCCCGTGCACCAGACGTTCCAGGGCCCGAACTTCGTGATCTGCTCGTTCGTGCCGCGCAAGGTGGACTACCACCCGGACGCCATCCCGGTGCCGTACAACCACCACAACGTCGACTCCGACGAAATGCTCTTCTACACCGGCGGCAACTACGAGGCCCGGCGCGGCTCCGGCATCGAGCAGGGCTCGATCTCGCTGCACCCGTCCGGCTTCACCCACGGCCCCCAGCCGGGCGCCGCCGAGCGTTCGATCGGCGCCGACTTCTTCGACGAGCTGGCCGTCATGGTCGACACCTTCCGCCCGCTCGACCTCTGCGACGCCGCCCGGTCCTGCGAGGACGACGGCTACGCCTGGACCTGGGCGCGCCGTCCGTAGCGCCCCTCGGAGGGTGGGGGTTCGCCGGGGCCCGGGCTCCAGCCGAACCCCGACAGGCGTCAGACCGCGGTACGCGACAGAACGGCAAGCTCGGCGGCGGTGGCCGTGGCGATGGCGAGGACCAGCGGCCACGGGGTGCCGACCAGGGCGTAGAGCAGGATCAGCGCGGGCGCGGCGGCCGCCGCGTAGACGGCCAGGGCCAGCGTGCGGTCGGAGCGCAGCAGGCCGGGCAGGATGGTCCGGGTCAGGCCGGGCAGCCTGGCGGCGAAGCGCCAGACCACGAGGGCCCCGCCGAGCGCCGCGAACGCCGCCGCGAACCGGGACAGCCCGGCGCTGCCCGGCGCCATGCACGCGATCAGCACGGCGGTGACCATGGTCCAGCCCGCGCCGTAGACCACGAGCTGGCGCAAGCCGGTCGAGATGGTGCGGCCGGAGTCGACCCGGCCGGGGCTCATCGCGGCGGCCTCGGCGAGGTGTTCCAGCGCCTCGCTCCAGCGCCGCTGCTCCAGCCGGAGCACCCCGATGTCGTGCCGGGCCTCCGCGAGCTGCGGGTCCAGCCGCAGCGCCTCGCGATAGGCCCGCTCGGCCAGGTCGAACAGCTGCATGTTGGCCGCCACCAGCCCGAGCACCAGATGTGCCTGCGGGTTCTCGGGGGCCAGCTCCACCCCGCGCCAGGCCGCGTTCAGCGCCGGCTGCCCGTTGCGCGAGCCGGCCAGGATCGCCGCGGCGCTGCTCTGGGCGTACGCGTCGTCGGGGCCCAGCGCCAGGATCCGGTCGGCGGTACGGGCCGACTCGGCGTACTCCTCAAGGTCGGCCAGCGCGAGGGCACGGGCGACCAGCGCCGGGACGCTGTCCGGGGCGGCGGCGACCGCGGCGTCGGCGGCGGTGCGCGCCTCCGCCGGCCGGCCGGCCGCGAGGTGGACCCGGGACAGCATGGTCAGGGCCTCGGCGTTCGCCGGGTCCAGGGCGACCGCGTAGGAGACCTCGGCGGCGGCCTCGTCGTAGCGGCCCAGCTCGGCGAGGAGCTGGGCCCGCTGGAGGTAGCCGTCGGCGGCGGACCGGTCGGAGGTGGCGTCGCTGGACATCGCGGCGAGCCTAGGCGGCCGGGGCGTCGTACACCAGGGCCACCGCGATGCCGGTGAGGCCCTCGCCGCGCCCGGGGAAGCCGAGGCCGTCGGTGGTGGCCGCGGAGACGGTGACCGGCGCGCCGACCGCCTCGGAGAGCACCCGCTGGGCCTCCTCGCGGCGCGGACCGATCTTGGGCCGGTTGCCGACCACCTGCACCGACACGTTGCCGATCGCGAAGCCGGCGGCCCGCACCCGGCGGGCGCTCTCGGCCAGCAGCGCGACGCCCGACGCACCGGCCCACTCGGGCTGACCCACCCCGAAGTTGGCGCCCAGGTCCCCGAGGCCGGCCGCGGAGAGCAGCGCGTTGCAGGCGGCGTGCGCGGCCACGTCCGCGTCCGAGTGCCCGGCCAGGCCATCCTGGTCGGGCCAGAGCAGACCGGCCACCCAGCACGGCCGGCCCGCCTCGAAGGCGTGCACGTCGGTGCCGATGGCCACCCGGGGAACGATCATGCGACGAGGGTACGCGTCAGCCGCCGGCGGCCAGCAGGTGCTCGGCCAGCGCCAGGTCGAACGGGCGGGTGACCTTCAGCGCGTACTCCGAGCCGGGGACGCAGAGCACCGGGATGCCCTGCTTCTCAACCAGGCCGGCGTCGTCGGTGAGCGGGTCGCCGGCGGCGGCGTGCGCGGCGGCCAGCACCGCCCGGCGGAAGCCCTGCGGGGTCTGCACCGCCCGCAGGGCGGAACGGTCGACGGTGCCGAGGACGACCTCGCCGGCGCCGACCTCCTTGATCGTGTCGACCACGGGGAGCACCGGGATCACCGCGTCGTGCCCGGCGCGGACGGCCGCCGCGACGGACTCCACCAGGTCGGGCGGGGTCAGCGCCCGGGCGGCGTCGTGCACGAGGACGATCTCCGGGCCGGCCGGCACGGCGGCGAGGGCGGCGGCCACGGAGGCCTGCCGCTCGGCGCCGCCGGGCACCACGGTCACCGGGGCGACCGGGCCGAGCAGGTCCCGGACGGCCGCCACCTCGGCGGCCGGAGCGGCCACGACGATGGTGTGCACCGAGCGCGCGGCGGCGAGCCGGCGGACGGCGTGCACCAGCAGCGGTTCCCCCGCCAGCAGGCGCAGGGCTTTGGGCCGGCCGGGCCCGAGGCGTACGCCGGCACCGGCCGCAGGCACGAGGACCGCGACGTCACCGCGCGGATTGAGCTGCGCGGTCACGTCGCGGTCCTCGGTGGTTTCTTCGCTACGAATCGGGTACGACGATGCTGTGGGGACTAGGCCTCGGTGAGCACCTTGTCGAGCAGCGTCTCCGCCTCGTCCTTGGTGCTCTTCTCGGCCAGCGCGACCTCGCCGACGAGAATGTCGCGGGCCTTGGCGAGCATGCGCTTCTCGCCCGCGGAAAGGCCCCGCTCCCGCTCCCGGCGCCACAGGTCGCGGACGACCTCGGCGACCTTCAGCGGGTTGCCCGAGGCCAGCTTCTCCAGATTCGCCTTGTAACGCCGCGACCAGTTGGTCGGCTCCTCGGTATGCGGTGCACGGAGCACGTCGAAGACCTTGCCGAGGCCCTCTTCGCCGACCACCTCGCGCACACCCACGATCTCGGCGTTCTCGGCGGGCACCCGGACCGTCAGGTCACCCTGCGCGACCCTCAGGACGAGGTATTGCTTAGGCTCGCCCTTGATGACCCGAGTCTCGATTGCCTCGATGAGTGCGGCCCCGTGGTGGGGGTAAACAACGGTCTCGCCGACACTGAAAACCATAGGTTCGAAACCCCTTTCGCTGTGTCTAGGGTAACACGCTCAGGCACCGATGTCTCACCGCTGTCCTGACCGTTGGCGCAGCTCAGGGGCCCTGTGAGAGGTATTTCTTCGGCTTGACAGACCATCAAACCGATGATTCGAACACGCTCCGTAACCTGTGGATGACGGGCCGGTACGAGTGACGCGAACGTCGAGATCAAGGGCTATGCGCTCCTCCCATGGTAGCCCGCCGGCCGCATACGCGCCCAGGTGTAGCGGTACGAGGGCCCGTGCGGGACGCTGGAGGTCGAGCCGCTGTCCGCTCACCGAGACGTCCTGGGGGTCCGATGGGCAAGCCCGACGCAGACGGCCCGGAACTGCCCGACCTGCCGCCGGAGTGGGGCCGGGTGGTCGTGCCGGACGACGCCTCCGCCCTCGCGGCCGAGGCCGAACAGGTCCGCCGCGAGCTGCGCGCGCGGGCCCACCGGGGCGGCCCCCGCCGGGTCGCCCGGTCCCCGCTCGCCCTGCCCCTGCTGGTCCTGCTGGTGGCGGTGCTGGCCACGGTCGCCGGCCTGATGACGGTCACCTGGCCCCGTTCCGGCCGGACCGCCCCGGGGCCCACCCCCGCGCCGTACGCCCCGCCGACCGGGATGACCGGACGGCCGCTGCCGGCGCTGGACCTGGTCGACGCGGGGCAGTCACCGGTGCCGCTGCGCGGGCTGCTGCCCGCGATGATCATCCTGGTCGACGGGTGCACCTGCCCGGAGGACGTGGCCACCGCCGCCGCCCTGGCGCCCGCCGGGGTCACGGTCGTCACCGTCGCCGAGGACCGGCCCGTACGCGTCTCGCCGCCGCCCGCCGGGGCGACCGTACGACCACTGGCCGACCCGGCGGGCGGGCTGCGCGCGTTCCTGCACCTGCCGCCCCGCCCCGGCGTCGCCGCCGCGCTGCTGGTCGACCGGGCCGGGATACTGGTCACGGTGGTGCCCGAGGTGCGCTCCGCCGAGGACTACCGCGCCGACCTGGCCGGCCTCGCCGCCTGACCCGGCGCCCGGCGTCTCCCCGGCGCCCCGGCGGCCGGCGGCCCCGCGCGGGGCACCGGCGCGTCAGGGCAGGCCGACCAGCTGCGCCTCCACGCGGAGCGGTTCGGCGTCGGCGGTCGACAGGGAGACCCGGAACGGCCCGCCCACGGCGGTCAGCTCGATCGACACCACCGACCCGTCGCACCCGACCGTCGGGAAGGGGACGGCGGCCCTGATCCGCTCGAGCACGACCAGCAGCTCACCCGGCCCCGTGCAGCGGTACTCGAGCAGGAAGCGGGTGGCGGCCTCACCGGCGGCCTGCTTGACCACCCGGCCGTTCTCCCGGCCGAGCGTCGCCCGCTCCCGCCAGATCGTGTTCGGAAGACGGCCGAGCCGACGCGGCTCGGGATCGACCCGGACGCCGGCCCGCCCCCCGGAGTCGACCCGGAACGCGGCACCGGTGCGCGGGTCGACCCGGAAGGTGGCTCCGCCGTCGCGGTCGCCGGGCAGGGACCAGACGGAGACGACCTCCTGACCGTCGAGGGCCACCCTGGAGGAGACGATGGCGTCACTGCTGCCGGGCACGTACCCGGACCGGCTCTGCGCGGACGGGGGCGGCGCGCCGGCCACCGGGCCGGTGGCCGGCGCGCCGGCCTGCCACCACCAGCCCCCGGCGACCAGGGCCGTCAGGGCCGACCCGGCCAGCACCGCCGCGCGCAGCCGGTCGCCGGCCGCCGCGGGTTGCCGGACCGTCTCGGCGCGTGGGCCGTCCACCTCTGTCCACGGCCGGTCTGCCGCCTCCGCGTCCATTACCAGAGGGTAATCTCGGCGCGCCCGCGGCGTCGCTGTCAGTCCTGCCGTTCGAGAAGCGCGGCGTAGAGGGTCAGGCCCGGCCCGAACGCCAACATCACCACCCGCCGCGGCGGCGACGCGGCCCGGCGCAGCCGGTCGAGGATCAGCAGCACCGTCGGCGACGAGCAGTTGCCGTGCTCGGCCAGCGTCGCCCGGGACGCCGCCAGCCCCTCCGGCGGCAGGGCCAGCTCCCGCTCGACGACGTTGAGGATGCGCGGGCCGCCCGGGTGCACGGCCCAGCCGTCCACCCCGGACAGCGTCGCGCCGTGCCGGGCCAGCAGGTCGTCGACCAGGCCCCGGACGTGCCGGGAGAGCACCTGCGGCACCTTCGGCGACAGCCCCATCCGGAAGCCGGTGTCGGTGACGTCCCAGGTCATGTGGTCGGCGGTGGAGGTGTCCGTGACGGAGCTGATCTCGCGCAGCGCGTACCCCCGGCCGCCGGGGACGACCACGGTGGCGACCGCGGCGTCCGAGAAGAGCGCGTGGGAGACGATCTGCTGGGTGTCCACCCGGGCGCTGGACGGCTGGATGTGCAGGCTGGTCAGCTCCGCGCAGAGCAGCAGCGCCGGCCGGCCGCGGGCGGTCACGAAGTCGCTCGCCGCGCCCAGCCCGGGCAGGGCCGCGTAGCAGCCCATGTGGCCGACGAACATGCGCTGCGTGTCCGGGGCCATGCCCAGGTCCCGGGCGAGCAGGATGTCGAGCCCCGGGGTGGCGTACCCGGTGCACGAGCAGACCACGAAGAGCCCGACGTCCCCCGCGGCCAGACCGGCGGCCGTCAACGCCCGGCCCACCGCCTCCTTGCCCAACGGCAGCGCCTCGACCTGGTAGCGGCGCATCCGCCGCTCCGTCGGCCAGTCGGAGACGTCCTCCAGCAGCGGGTTGACCGCGGCCTGGCGGCGGGTGACCCCCGAGTGGGCGAAGATCCGCTGCGCCAGCGCGCGCGTGCTGCCGGAGAAGTGCTTCGAGAAGAAGCCCTCCCACAACTCGTCCTGCCCCGCCGACGGCGGGTGTGCCGTCCCCAGCCCCGCGATCACCGGTACGGCCACGATGCCCACCTCTCGTCCGGCCCTGCGCGCCGGGCGGCCCGCCCCGCCGCCGTCCCCCTGCCGGGGGCCGCTCCGTCCGCCGCCCCGACGGACCTCCCACGCTCACCAACGAGGGACCGATCCGTCGCGGTCCGGGTCGCCGCCCAACGCGGCGATGCCCAGCCAGTCGGCGCAGACGTCCGAGGTGGCCGGGTGCAGCGAGCCGCAGCGGGCATCCCGGTAGAGCCGCTCCAGCGGATGCCCCCGCCGGGTGGCGGAGGTGCCGGCCGCCTCCAGCATCGACGCCGCCACGTCGGCGGCGGTCGTGCCGGCGAGCAGCTTGGCCCGCCACACCCAGCGGTTGGTCTCCGCGTCCCCCGGCGCCTCGTCCACCCGCCGGGCGGCCTCCGCGACCACCAGGTGGGCGGCCGCCACGTCGGCGTCGGCCCGGCCGAGGCGGGACCGGACGGCCGGCAGGCCGGCGAGGTTGCGGGCGTTCAGGTGCTCGGCCGCCGCGTCGACCGCCGCCCGGGCCACCCCGACGTAGACGGCGGCGTAGCTGGCCACCAGCCAGTGCGGCATGAGCTGGGCGACCACCAGGGCCAGGCCCTCCACGCCGCCGAGCAGCCGGTCGGCCGGCACGGTCACGTCCAGGTGCAGGTCGTGCGAGGAGGTCGCCCGCATGCCGAGCGAGTCCCACGTGGGCTCGACGGTCAGCCCGTCCCCGGCCGGCACCAGGAACTGGGAGACCACCGACTGGTCGGCGGCGCTGCGGGCGGCCACCAGGTAGCCGTCGGCGTGCCCCGCCCCCGAGCAGAACGTCTTGCTGCCCTTGAGGTGGTATCCGCCGTCGACCGGCTCGTAGACGGTGCTGAGCTGGGACAGCCGCGCGCCGGCGCCGCGCTCGCTCATCGCCACCGCGTACCAGGAGCCCTGGGCGGCGGCGGTGAGGAGCCGGTCCCGCGCGGCCAGCGCCCCGTCCGGCACGCCGAGCGCCTCGGCCAGCTCCTCGGTCACCGCGCCGAGGGCGCCGGTGACCGAGGCGTGCATGTTGAACACCAGGGCCGTCGCCCCGTTGCCCCGGGCCAGCTCGGTGGCGACCGCCGCGTACTCCGCGAAGGTGGCGCCCGCCCCGCCCAGCTCGGTGGGGACCATCAGGCCGAACAGCCCGGCCTCGCGCAGATCCCGGAAGTCCTCGACCGGGAACGAGCCGTCGCGGTCGTGCTCGGCCGCCCGGGCGGCCAGCCTCGGTGCCAGGCGGCGAGCCGCCTCCAGCGCGTGCAGCGTCATACAGCCCCCTCCTCGGCCCTGTCCTACCCAGGGACCCGTTCCGCTATCCGCTCCGCGTGCCCCGCCCCTGGTAGAGCACGGCGGTCGACCAGGTCGGCACGATCCGGGGCGCCGCGCCCGTCGGCCGCGGACGACCGACCACAGTCCCACCCGAGTGGACGGCGGCGGGCGCGGCAGGCCGGTCGGCGACGGTCGCGCCCGGACGGTCGGCGCCGGCACGACCGGCGGCCCGGAACCGGCGGGCCAGCCAGCCGAGCAGCCCGGGCACGCCCGGCCGGATCCCCCGCAGCCGCAGCCGGACGCCGTGCCGGGCGCACTCGGCGACGAGCGCCCGGGCGTCCACGAACAACCGTGGGTCGTGGATGCCCCTCGGCACGGTCGGCAGCCGCTCGGCGATCCGGACGGCCAGCAGCCGGCTCACCGCCGTGTCGTTCAGCGTGTCCAGCACGAGCAGGCCACCAGGGCGAAGCAGCCGACACGCCTCGGCCACCGCGCGCCGCCAGTCCGGCACGTGCTCCAGGATCTCGCCCGCGGCCACCACGTCGGCGCAGCCGTCGGCCAGCGGGACGGCGGTGGCGTCGCCGTTGACGGCGATCACCCCGTGCGCGGCGGCCTGCGCCAGGGCCGACCGGGTGAGGTCGACGCCGACGTGCCGGTAGCCCTTGCCGGCCAGGTGCGGGGCGAGCAGCCCGGCGCCGCAGCCGAGGTCGACCAGGAGGGCGCCGGGGCGGGACGCCGGCGGCACGAGCGCGGCACGCGCCTCGGCCAACCAGTGCAGCATCGCGAACGCGCCGTCCGGACGCCACCACTCGCCGGCCAGGTCGTCGTACTGGCGCGGATCGTTGCGCGGCAGGGTGCGGCCCGCGTCTCGCATGGACCGAGCGTGGCACGACTGTCCGGTAACGACCAGACTTTCCTCATGTCGTCAACGGTGCTAGGGCTGGTCAGGACGAGCCACCCGGAGCCGGCCGCCGCGGTCACCACCGTGGCCGGGCTGCTCGCCTGGGGCGCCGGGCACCGGCCGGCCGGCGTCCTGGCCGTGGCGCTGACCGTGGCGGCCAGCCAGCTCGCCGTCGGCTGGGCCAACGACGCGCTCGACGCGGACCGGGACGCCACGGTGGGGCGTACCGACAAACCGGTCGCCACCGGCGCGGTGGGCCGGCGCACCACGGCCGTGGCCGCGGCGGTGGCCGCGCTCGCCACCCCGGCGCTGGCGCTGGCCACGGGCCCGGCCGCCGCGCTCTGCGTCACCGTCGCGCTGGTCTCCGCGCTGCTCTACGACTGGCCGCTGAAGTCGACCCCGGTGTCGGTGCTGCCCTACGCGGTGTCGTTCGGGTCGCTGCCCGCCTTCGTCGTGCTGGCGCTGCCCGGGGCGCCGGCCCCGCCGGTCTGGCTGGTCGCCGCCGCGGCCTTCCTGGGCGCCGGGGCGCACTTCGCCAACGTCCTGCCCGACCTGGCCGACGACGCCCGGACGGGGGTGCGCGGGCTGCCGCACCGGCTCGGCCCCGCCGGCAGCCGCGCCGCCGCCGCCGGCCTGCTGCTCGCGGCGACCGCCACCCTGGTCCTCGGGCCGCCCGGGCCGCCGTCGGGCGTCGGCGTCGCCGCGGTCGCGGCCGCGGTCGTGGTGCCGCCCCTGAGCTGGTACGGCGGGCGCGGCGCCGCCCGGGCCGGAGGTCGGCCCGTGGCCGCGTTCCGGGCCGTCATGCTGATCGCCCTCATCGACGTCGTCCTGCTGGTCACGAGCGGTCGGCTGGTCTGAGGTCCGCCCCGGGGAGTGGCATCCCCGGGTCGGCGTGCGGGGGCGGATCAGGCCCAACTACCCTGGAGCGCGGTCTGCGCGGGCATGGCCACCGTGCCCGGCGTGAGCACCGGGTGGGATCGTGACGAGGAGGACCGACGTGACGCGCTCGATCAGGGGTTCCCGGCGGGCGGCCCTGCTGCTGTCCGGGATGGCGGCGGCGACCGGGCTGCTGCTGTCCGGCTGCGGCGCCGGCCAGGTCGCCGAGACCGCCAACAAGGAGCCGTCGGTCCAGGGCGTCAACCTGAATGTCACCCTGCCGGCCGGCGAAGGTTCCTACGCGGTCCGTGGCCTGCTGGTCGAGTTCCCGGGTGTCGAGGGCTACAAGGCGGGCGCCAACGCCGTCCTCAACGCCGTGATCTACAACGACTCGAAGAAACCGGTCACCGTGACCGTGACCACCAACAGCGCCCGCGAGGTCGTGATCACCGGTAAGGGGGCCGCGGCCAGCCCGTCGGCGTCGCCGTCCGAGTCCCCGTCGCCCACCCCGTCGGAGTCGGAGTCGGCCAGCCCGGGCGCCTCGGAGAGCCCGTCGGAGTCGGTCAGCCCCGGCGCCCCGGAGAGCCCGTCGGCCCCGGCGAGCCCGGCCGCGCCCGCCGGCGAGCCGGCCCGGATCGAGATCCCGCCGCTGAGCTACGTGAAGCTCAACACCGAGGCCGACCGCGTCCTCCAGCTCATCGGCCTGAACGAGGCGCTGCGCTCCGGGCAGAACGTCATCCTGACCTTCGACTTCGGCAACGGCGACACGGTCACCGGCCCGGCGCCGGTCGCCGTGCCGCTCACCCCGGCCGCGCCCCCGTCGCAGATCGTCGAGCGCCTGGGCGGCTACGACGAGAACGAGGGCGGCGGCCACTGACCCTCCGCCCGCTGTTTCCGACGACACCGTCGGCGTGGTGACCGCCACGCCGGCGGTGTCTTCGTCGTACGCGGGGACTAACGTCCCCATGTGACCACCTCCCGATCGACGTCCCCGCGCGCCGCCAGCGGGCGCGGCCGGGCGTCCAGCCGCGAGCCCCGACCGGCCTACGAGTGCGACGCCTGCGGGCACCAGCCGCCCAAGTGGGTCGGGCGCTGCCCCGAGTGCGGCGAGTGGGGCTCGGTGGTCGAGTGCACCGTCACCGGCCCGACCGTCTCCGGCAAGGTGGTCAGCTCGCGGATGCCGGCCGAGCCGGCCCGGCCGATCGCCACCATCAGCGCCGCCCCGGCGCGGGCCCGGCCCACCGGGGTCAGCGAGCTCGACCGGGTGCTCGGCGGCGGCCTGGTCCCCGGCGCGGTGGTGCTGCTCGCCGGCGAGCCGGGCGTCGGCAAGTCCACCCTGCTGCTCGACGTGGCCCAGCAGTGGGCCGCCGGGGCCGGCAGCCCGTCGCTGGTGGTCAGCGGCGAGGAGTCGGTCAGCCAGGTCCGGCTGCGCGCCGAACGGATGGGCACCCTGCACGACCAGCTCTACCTCGCCGCCGAGAGCGACCTCGCCGCGGTGCTCGGCCACCTCGACGCGGTCAAGCCGGGCCTGCTGGTGCTCGACTCGGTGCAGACCATCTCCACCACCGGCGCCGAGGGCGTGTCGGGCGGGGTGACCCAGGTGCGGGCGGTCACCGCCGCGCTGGTCGCGGTCGCCAAGGAGCGCGGCATCGCCACCGTGCTGGTCGGCCACGTCACCAAGGACGGCCAGGTCGCCGGCCCCCGGGTGCTGGAGCACCTGGTCGACGTGGTGCTGCACTTCGAGGGCGACAAGCACTCCTCCCTGCGCATGGTGCGCGGCGTGAAGAACCGCTTCGGCGCCGCCGACGAGGTGGGCTGCTTCGAGATGCACGAGGGCGGCATCAGCAGCCTGGCCGACCCGTCCGGGCTGTTCCTGACCCGCTACGCGGAGCCGGTCCCGGGCACCTGTGTCACGGTGGCGATGGAGGGCCGCCGGGCGCTGGTCACCGAGGTGCAGGCCCTGATCGGCGCGACGGTGGCCGGGTCGCCCCGGCGCACCGTCTCCGGGCTCGACTCGGCCCGGCTCGCGATGGTGCTGGCCGTGCTCCAGCGCCGCACCGAGCGGCTGACCCTGCACGACCGGGAGGTCTTCGCGGCCACCGTCGGCGGCATCCGGGTGGTGGAGCCGGCGGCCGACCTGGCGGTCGCCCTGGCCGTCGCCTCGGGCGGGCTCAACCTCGCCATCGCGCCCCACCTGGTGGCGATCGGCGAGGTCGGGCTCACCGGCGAGGTGCGCCGGGTCGGCGCGGTGCCGCGCCGGCTGGCCGAGGCGGCGCGGCTCGGGTTCCGGCTCGCGCTGGTGCCCACCGGGTGCGGGCCCGAGAGCACCGGCGTGACCCCCGGGGGCATGCGGGTGATCGAGGTCGCCGACGTGCGCTCGGCGCTCCAGGCCGTCGCCCGCGCGTCGGCGGAGTGAGCGGCGATGGCCGGGCGACGGGACCCTCGGGGCGATACCGGACAGCCGGGCCGCCGGCTCCCGGTCCGGGCGACGTGGGGCATCGCGACACATCACAGTAACCACGACAGCACCCACCGCAGGGCAGTCCGTAGACTGTGCCCGTGCCGATCGACCGCGATACCACCAAGCCTGCCGGCGCGACGCCCCACGCCCGCACCGGCGCCGTGGGCTCGCCCGCCCGCCCGATCAGCGTGAGCGTGACCGGCGGCGCCGGGGGTGCCGGCGACCCGCTGCGGGCCAACCTGGCACTGATGGCCCCCGGCACGGCGCTGCGCGACGGTCTCGAGCGGATCCTGCGCGGCCGCACGGGCGCGCTGATCGTCCTCGGCTACGACAAGGTCGTCGAGGGGCTCTGCACCGGCGGGTTCCCGCTCGACGTCGAGTTCTCCGCCACCCGGGTCCGCGAGCTGTGCAAGATGGACGGGGCGGTCGTGCTCTCCAGCGACGGCACCCGCATCGTCCGGGCGGCCGTGCACCTGATGCCCGACCCGAGCATCCCCACCGAGGAGTCCGGCACCCGGCACCGCACCGCCGAGCGGGTCGCCCGGCAGACCGGCTACCCGGTGATCTCGGTGAGCCAGTCCATGCGGATCATCAGCCTCTACGTGAACGGCCAGCGGCACGTGCTGGACGACTCTGCGGCGATCCTGTCCCGCGCCAACCAGGCGCTCGCCACGCTGGAGCGCTACAAGCTCCGGCTGGACGAGGTCTCCGGCACCCTCTCCGCGCTGGAGATCGAGGACCTGGTCACCGTACGGGACGCGGTCGCGGTGGTGCAGCGGCTGGAGATGGTCCGCCGGATCGCCGACGAGATCGCGGGCTACGTGGTGGAGCTGGGCACCGACGGCCGCCTGCTGGCCCTCCAGCTCGACGAGCTGATGGCCGGCGTCGACGCCGACCGCACCCTGGTCATCCGTGACTACCTCCCGGCCGGCCGGAAGTCCCGCACCCTCGACGAGGCGCTGGTCGAGCTGGACCTGCTCGGCGCGACCGAGCTGATCGATCTGGTCTCCGTCGCCAAGGCGATCGGCTACCCGGCCGCCTCCGACGCGCTGGACGCGGCGGTCAGCCCGCGCGGCTTCCGGCTGCTCGCCAAGGTGCCCCGGCTGCCGGCGGCCGTGGTCGACCGCCTCGTCGTGCACTTCGGCAGCCTCCAGCGCCTGCTCGGCGCCACGGTGGAGGATCTCCAGGCCGTGGAGGGGGTCGGCGACGCCCGCGCCCGCGGCGTCCGGGAGGGGCTGTCCCGGCTCGCCGAGGCGTCCATCCTGGAGCGCTACGTCTGATCCGGGCCCGCTCGGCCGATCAGCCGTCGGTGACGGTGAGCTTCACCGGCTCGCTGAGCTTGGTGCCCACCCGGGCGAAGACCTGGTACGTCCCGGCCGGCGGGTTCGGGCCCGCCGCCACCCCGTTGGCGCACTTGCTGCTGTCGCGGCCGTTCCAGCCCACCTGGTAGGAGCGCTCGAAGCCCGGCGTGAAGGACTGCACGTCGGAGCCCTTGCCGGTGCCGCAGGTGTCGGACGACCAGATCTTCTCGGCCCCCGACTTGATGAACAGCTCCTGCTCGTCGGCGCCGACGTCGCGGCTGCACGTCCGCTCGGACCGGTTCTTCACCTTCAGCTGGAGATCCACCACGGCCCCGCGGACCACCGACGCGGGCAGGGCCACCGGCGTCACGGTGATCTCGGCGTCCGTGCAGGCACCGTCGCCGGCGGCCGGCACGACCGGCGCCGCCGGCGGCGTGTCGGTGGTGGTCGGGCCGCCCGACGGGTCGGCGGCGCCCGGGTCGCCCGACGCGCCCGGCGAGGGCCCGCCGGTCTGCGGGCTGAGCACCGCGCCGGTGGGTCCCGGTGTCGCACCGGGCGACGTCGCACCCGCTGCGGGCTGCCCGTCGCCGCTGTTGTCGGCCTTCCGGTCCGAGCCGGTGCACGAATAGAGCAGGACAATCAGGAAGAGAAGCCCCGCTCCGAGCACGACGGCGCGACGCCGCCAGTAAACGGCGGGTGGCAGGGGGCCGACCGTCAGACGCATGATGCCCCCACCGTAGCGGCGCGGGGCTCGGCAGCCCGGCGCGACGCGCCGAGGTGTCCGCAGCTCACCGTTCCCACCCTCCACATGCGACGATCATGTCTGCCGACGGTGTCCCGCCGGCGACACAGGGTCGCGGGTCAGAGATACACCTTGCGCTGGTAGATGGCGTGGGCGCCGGCAACCCGGTCCAGGAAGAGCAGCCCCGCGCAGTGGTCGATCTCGTGTTGCAGGGCCCGCGCCTCGAACCCGTCGGTCACCAGCCGTACGGACTTGCCGCTGCCGGGCAGCACACCCTCCACCACCAGCCGGCTGGCCCGCTTGACGTCGCCGGTGAGGTCGGGCACCGACATGCACCCCTCCCGGGCCACCTTCCACCGGCTCGCCTCGACGACCCGGGCGTTACACAGCACGAAGGTGCCGTGCACGGTGACCGCCTTCGGATGGCCGGTCACGTCGACCGCGAAGACCTGCGCGCCCACGCCGATCTGCGGGGCGGCCAGCCCGACGCAGCCCGGCGACACCCGCATGGTGGCGACCAGGTCGGCCGCCAGGCGTACGGTCTCCTCGGCCGTCGGGTCGACCTCGCCGCCATGCCGGCTGAGCACCTGGTCGGGGGCGGACACCACCGGCCGCACCTCCCCCGGCGCGTCCAGGGACTCCGGGGTCCAGTCGCCGAGGCCGGCGTACGCCTCGCTCTCCGGGGCGCGCTCGTCGCCGGTCACAGCAGATCCGGGTCGGCCGGGCGGAGGGTCACCCCGACACCCAGGTCGGCGGCGGTCGACGCGAGCCGGCCGGCCACCTCGTCGGCCGTGTCGGGCGGCAGGTCCACCTCGGCGACCACCACGTAGAGCGACCCGGTCAGCCGGGTGCTCAGGTCGGTGACGTTGCCGCCGGCGTCGGCGAGCACGCGGGTCATCGCCGCGACGATGCCCATCCGGTCCGCGCCGTGCACCGCCATCACGTACGGCTCTCCGGCCGGAGCCGTCTCACCGTCGGGAGTGACCTCGCGTACGGTCGCCAGCAGCTGGCCGTCGGCGGAGAGCGGCGCGAGCGCGGCCTCGACGTCGGCGGCGGCCGGGCCCACGCAGACCAGGGTCATCGCGAAGTGCCCCCGCAGCCGGGTCATCGTGCTGTCGGTGAGGTTCGCACCGAGCCGGGCGAGCACCTCGGCGACGTCGGCCACGATGCCCGGCCGGTCCCGGCCGATGACGGTGATCGCGAGCTCGTTCATCCGGGCATTCTCCCCGATCCGCCGGGCGCCGCCGCAGCGCCCCGCCCAGGGCGCTCAGCCAGCGGGACGGTCGCGAGCCCGCCGCCCGCGCCGCGTCGGGGGCGCGCCGCGTGACATCATCGGCGGCGCGATGTCTGAGCCCACTTTCGCCACCCTGGTCAGCCGGTGGTACGAGGAGAACGCCCGCGACCTGCCGTGGCGGAAGCCCGACGTCACCCCGTGGGCGATCCTGGTCAGCGAGGTCATGCTGCAGCAGACGCCCGTCGTGCGGGTGCTGCCCGCCTGGGCGGCGTGGCTGGACCGCTGGCCCGACCCGGCCGCGCTCGCGGCGGACAGCCCGGCGGAGGCGATCCGGATGTGGGGACGGCTCGGCTACCCCCGCCGGGCGGTACGGCTGCGGGACTGCGCCGTCGCGATCGTCGAGCGGCACGGCGGTCAGGTTCCGGACCGGCTGGACCAGTTGCTGGCCCTGCCGGGCGTCGGGACGTACACGGCCCGGGCGGTGGCCGCGTTCGCGTACGGCCAGCGGCACCCGGTGGTCGACACCAACGTACGGCGGGTGGTCTGCCGGGCGATCGCCGGCGAGCCGGACGCCGGCCCGGCCACCCGCCCGGCCGACCTGGTGGCCACCGAGGAACTGCTTCCCGTCGAGCCGGCCGCCGCCGCGCTGGCCAGCGCGGCCTTCATGGAGCTGGGCGCGGTGATCTGCACCGCCCGCTCGCCCCGCTGCGGAAGTTGCCCCGTCGAGGCGGTCTGCGCCTGGCGGGCGTCCGGCCAGGAGGCCCCCGCCGGCCCGAGCCGACGCCCCCAGCGGTACGCCGGCACGGACCGCCAGGTGCGCGGACTGCTGCTCGGCGTACTCCGGGAGGCGACCGGCCCGGTGCCGCACCAGCGTCTCGACCAGGTGTGGGCCGACGACGTGCAGCGGGCCCGGGCGCTCACCGGGCTGGTGCGGGACGGCCTCGTGGAGCCGGTGGGCGAGTCGTCGTTCCGCCTCGTCGGCGACGGCCCACCGGTCCCCGTCGCGCGCCTCGGGGCATGACGAAAGGGCCGGCCCCGTTCGGGGGCCGGCCCTTGTCGGTGGTGGTTGTCTGGATCAGGCGGCGTAGCCGCGGGTGGCGATCCAGTCGGCGAGGGCCTCGGTGGTGATCCAGTAGGAGGCCTGGGCCGGGTCGGCGGAGTC